>CAZCQX010000016.1:0-8409 GCA_964500955.1 uncultured Candidatus Saccharibacteria bacterium
AAAAAAATATACGATATAGACAAGAGAGCAGTTTCGGTATTCGAAACTGTAGCACTCAATGTGCCCCTCGATAAAGCTATCAAAGACCTATCAGGCGGACAGAAAGGTCGTCTCCTTATCGCGCAAGCACTTATCCAAGATCCAGACATTCTCCTTATGGATGAGCCAACCAACAATCTCGACAAGGCAGGAATTGCTCTTCTCACAGATTTTATGAAATCTTATGACAAGACGGTTATTGTTATCTCTCACGATGCTCAGTTCCTTAACTCATTTACCCACGGAGTTTTGTATATCAATGTACAAGAAAACTCTGTAGAGCAGTATGTCGGTAACTACTTTAAAGTAGTAGAAGAGATCAAACGACAAGTAGAAAAAGCGGAGCGCGCTAATGCTCAACTTGAAAAAGAAATCCAAGATAACAAAGACAAGGTTAACTTCTTTGCTCTCAAGGGAGGAAAGATGCGTAAACTTGCAGCGAAATTACGTGACGAAGTGGAGGAATTAGAAGACAGCAAAACAGAGGTTAGAAAAGAAGATCGAACTATACGACCTTTTACCATACCTTGTCAGGAAGATATCGGAAGCGTTATTGTGAATTTTGAATCAGTAGAAGTGCTCCATGATGGAAAACCTGTGCGTCGTAATGTGCATATTGAATTACGAAAAGGAGACAAGCTTCATATCACCGGCCCAAACGGTATTGGGAAAACCACTCTTTTGGAAAAGATTGCGAATCGAAAAGAAAAAGGTGTTACCATAAAAGATGGTATTGAAGTTGGTTACTATCGTCAAGATTTTTCTACGCTTGATTTCGAAAAGTCTGCATATCAAGAACTCGCAAAGGTGTTTAAACGTCTCGATGACCAACTCTTGCGTAAGACAGCCGCGAGCATGCTTCTCACTGGAGCAAATCTTGCTTCAAAAATCGGTCTTCTTTCTGAAGGACAGAAAGGGCTTCTCATGTTCGCTTACCTACGACTACAATCCCCTGGTCTTCTTATACTAGATGAGCCAACTAACCACATCAACTTTAGACATATCCCTGTAATAGCAGAAGCGATTAAGAATTTTGATGGGCCTGTTATTATCGTATCGCACGTTCATGAATTCGTAGAAGCAATAGGAATAAATCAAACCCTAGACCTTGGTTCACTATAATCACAGGAAGTGTATCGACTTTTATACTAAGATGTGGTACTATAGGAGTACATAAGCCAACTCGCCGTGTTCTGTGTTCTTACGCGTTCATTGTGCAATGTAGCTTATTGTTACTAAACTAGTTTCTAAAACAAATGAATTCAAAACTTTACGTGGGCGGAATCCCTTACACTTCTTCTAACGAAGATCTTAAGGCTCATTTCAGCCAAGCTGGAACAGTAGTTTCTGCTCAGATTATTATTGACAAAATGACCAACCGATCAAAAGGATTTGGTTTCGTAGAAATGTCATCTGACGAAGAAGCTCAGAAAGCTATCGCTATGTTCCACGACCAGGATTTCCAGGGTCGTCGTCTTACTGTGAATGTTGCGCGCCCTCTCGCACCTCGCGAGGATCGCCCACGCCGATCTTTCTAAAGAAAGAGCTACATAACAAAAACACCCTCTTTGTAGGGTGTTTTTGTTATGAACTCTTCTCTTTGTGTGATATATGTGGTATACTACTTCTTGTCGTAATGCCCTGCAAATGCAACGACTAAGGTAAAAGATCTGATGATTCACCGTCTTGCACCATGTGGTGTGATGTGTGATGTTACCTAAGGCGCGAAAGCGTTCACAGACCTGAGGAGATCTTAGACCGAAAGGTTCTTCGTGAACCAACCCTTTTACACTAGATGAGCTGTGCATCTGGTGTTTTTTTATTGCATTGTAAAATATAAAAAATATTCTTGGTTTCCATCTCCTCCTAACACACCAGATTCTATGACCTGAACATGGTTAATACCGTAGTCCTTTAGGAGTTTTGTATATTTTTCCAAAACAGCAACAACAAGAGTCTTGTCCTTTACTATACCTTTCTTAGTATTTCCTTTACCTACTTCAAATTGAGGTTTAATGAGAAGAACAAAGTCCGTACCCGCTGTACCAAATGAAATAACTTTTTCTAAGATCTTTTCGAGAGGAATAAAGGAAAGATCGGCGACAATAACGTCGTAATGTCTATCAGCAGTGAAAGTACGGATATCTTGGTTCTCATACAAGGTGAGGCCATTTTTAGCCTTAAGCGAGGGGTGTAGCTGTGAGGTTCCAACATCTACTGCATCAACATGCGAAATTCCATGTTGTAACAAAAAATCAGAGAACCCTCCCGTGGAAGATCCTATATCAAGCGCTTGCTTGTTGTGTAAGACTGTGCGCACTGCATGAATATCTGCATGGCGCGCAAGAAAAGCAGACTCAAGCTTGTCCCCTCCTCTTGAAACATACTTTCGCTTTTTATGATACGAGAGAGGGACA
Organism: uncultured Candidatus Saccharibacteria bacterium; assembly: GCA_964500955.1. Taxonomy (GTDB): domain Bacteria; phylum Patescibacteriota; class Minisyncoccia; order Phycocordibacterales; family UBA5272; genus UBA11704. Next base: position 2,457 of record CAZCQX010000016.1, read on the forward strand.
CCTTCTTTTGTTTCTTTTGATGCTTTGGTAACCACAACCCCATCTACGGTTACGTTGCCGTTTTTAATAGCTTCTTGCGCTTCTTGGCGTGATTCACAGTAACCGTGTGTGACAAGAAAAACATCTAGTCGCATAGAAATAAGAGTGTGGCTTACTAAGAAATCCAACCTTTCTTAAGAAGAGCTTCTCTTGCAGCGGAAGTTTCTGCTTCTTGTTTGCTTTTACCTTTTCCTTCCGCAATCTGCTCTTCTGCGAAATAAATAGCGACACTGAAAAGCTTATCATGATCGGGCCCTTCTTCTGAGATAACCTTATACACGGGTGTTGCGCCGTATTTTTCTTGAGCCTTTTCTTGTACCAGACTTTTCGCGTCTTTATGAAGTCCTTTACGCACAATATCATCTGTTTTTATGAGGACTGTCTTTGCAACGAAATCCCTGACTACTTCATACCCTTGATCTAGATATATAGCACCAACAACAGCTTCGTATGCATCAGCCAAAATAGAAGAACGTGCCCTATGAGCATCCTTTGCCTCACCTTTTGAAAGAAGCATCAGATCGTTGATACCAAGCGATGAAGCAACTTCCCCTAGAGTTACTGCGTTTACAAGTGCTGAACGATACGCCGTTAGATCACCTTCATTGTGGTGTGGGTATTTTTCGTATAAAAATTCTGTCACAATGAGCTCCAAAACAGCGTCGCCAAGAAACTCTAAACGTTCATTGTGCACGAAGCCTGTTTTTGGGTTTTCATTGATGTAACTACGGTGAGTGAATGCTTGAGTAAGGAGGAGCTCATCTTTGAAAGAGACACCTATTTTCTGTGCGAATTCTTCATTGGTCATACTGTGAGTACTATAGTAAAGACAAGGAGTACAGTAGAAATCTGTTACCCTGCCACAAAAAGAGAGAGAGCTTTGCTAATAAAAGGCTTAATGTCATCGTACATTCTAAGAGAATCTATCTCTTTAGTAGAAAACCATCTCGCTTCATCAAGACCTCCTTTTTTTTCAAGGAGAAGTGGTTTCGCGTCAGACGAGACAAGGAAATAGTCTACATGCTTGATGATCTTCCCTTGGTCTGGCTTATTAGCAATGTATTCATTTTCGCCTACTTTTTCTACAACGTTACCATCAACACCGATTTCTTTTTTGAGTTCACGTACGAGTCCAACAGTAACATCCTCATCTTTTTGGATATGTCCTTTTGGAAGAGTCCAGTAGCCGAAGACGTCATGTACAAGAGCTATCTGTATATCATGTCCGTGACGAGTGCAGACTACACCTCCTGCAAGGTGTTCTTTCTTGCTTCTATCAACCTGCTCTTCTTTTGTCTTGGTGGTCTGATCTTTACCAGGCTCACCCATTTCTTTGTAGATAGCACCGAGCACTCCGTTGACGAAACGACCTGAGGTTTCTCCTCCATACGTTTTTGCGAGCTCAATAGCTTCATCGATAGCAACCTTAGGAGGAACCTGAGATCTGTCACCGAAAAGAAGCTCAGTGAGCCCAAGACGGAGAATGTTGCGATCTATTGTTCCTATTTTTTCTAAAGGCCAATCAGGAGCAGCTCGTGTGATAATATCGTCAATAGTGATACGACGAGAAATAGCGTTTGAAACGATGTTCTTCGCAAACGTTATGTCTTTTATCCCTTCACCAAATTCCTCTTTATTACGAGTAAGGATGGAGTCAACGCGTGTTTCTTCTGCGGAAAAGTCATCGTGCATATCAAGCTCAAAGAGAGTCTGAAGTGCAAGTGTTCTAGCGATGTGCCTGGTACTCATAGTTGTGTATGTGAGGAACGATTTGATGAAAAGAACTAAACTTTGTTTATAATTTAAGCTTTTTGAGCTTTTGCTTTGACAGCAACAACCTTTTTACCTTTATAAAATCCACAAGCGTCACACACGCGATGAGGGGTGATAAAAGCTGAGCAGTTAGAACACGCAATAAGGTTAGAAGCCTTAAGTGCGTGGTGACTGCGTCGGTTCGCGGTGTGAGCGCGTGTATGTCTCATTCGTACTACCATAATAGAGTTTATTATACCTTATTTTTTAATAATTAGCAATTACTCACCTGTGCAAAAAGAATACCTGCTACTTTTCCCCACTAGAGGATTTAACTGTGGAAACATAGTCATAAATCATTTTAGATATTGTCGCCATGTGATAATCTGCGACAGATTCTTGATCTTCAACAAAAAGACAAAGAATATAAGGACGGGAAGGAACATAGATAATTCCGCAATCGATAAAAACTTTTTCTATTGAATTCACCTTATCAAAGACTCCAACCTTGTGAGCAACTTTAATGTCTTTTGGGATTGGTTTAGTTATAGTGTTGTCAAAATTTGATGTTGTTAAAACCTCAAGAAGGTATTGCGAGCTTTCTTTGGAGAGGTATGAGGAAAGGTATAAACTTCTTAAAATAGAAGAATAAGACTTTGGAGAAACAAGTGGGTAGTTATTTTCTGCAAAAGAGACCTGAATTTCGAGATTAGAGTAGACGTCATTAACTTCCTCTGGGGTTAACTGTCTAAAAAGTGCCCGATATGCTGTATTATCTGAATCTTTTAAGCTTTTCTCTACTAGTTCTCTAACGGTAAACACAGAGCCAGCTCCAGTTTTCCATAAATCTCCGAAACCATTATCAAGATCTGCTGTCTGTAGTACAACTTTTTCTTCAAGGGAAAGCTTTTCTATCTCTTCTTTTTTTAGAATAGCCATAGAAAGTGGGACTTTTGAAAGACTAGCAAGCCTCACCTCTTCTCTATCGTTAACACCAACGGAAATACCTGACGGGAGATATTCAAAATAAACCCCTAGGTGCGCCTTTGAATTAGCAACGTACTCTCTTAATGCTGTACGAAGTGGCACGAAGTTGATCAAAATATCATTTGAGTTCTCCACCAAAACCCTCTTAGAAAGGAATGGGAATTCCTTAGCGAGAGTTTCTTGTGTTGGGGTATGTTGTGTATAAAAGTATCCAAGAAAAAAATTTAAAGAAAAACTCACAAAAATGATTGAAACCAAAAGGATTCTCCCCCACCAGTCCTCAAGAAGAAGTTCGCACTTCAACCAGAAACTGTCACGACTTGCTTCGACTTTTCTTTCTTTTATTGTTAACTTTTTTTCTTGATTTTGCATAGCTGTATAATAGTTACATAGTATATACCAAAATATCTAAAATTATATAGTAATTTATGTTTATAACGCTGGAGAATCTGGAGGAGTCTCTGTTGTTGGCGTATTTAGAGATTGTGAAGTATCAACATTAGAATCCAAAGGGGTTGGGTCGGTCACAATCTCGTTGCCTTGATTCTGTGTAGATATTTGTTGCGGAGCGGTCTCAGAAGTAGACGTACTACTTAACACTGGGGTCTCCGTGTTTAAAGTCGATGATGCCTGTGTTGCTTCAGGAGAGACCGTTGGCGCGGTTTGTGTTGATGTTGCCGTCGTCTGGTCTGAGCTTGTACCAAGAACAGTACCTTGTTGACCAGAAAGATTTAGAATATTCGTAAGAGTACTCTTATCGATACACAAATCTTCTAGACAGAGAACTTTAGCAACGATACGACCATTTTCATCAATAGACCATGTTCCATTAGCTGAAGCGAGGGATTTGATGTTGGTAATAGCTACCCCGTTTGCATTAAGATCAATATTCCCAGTGGTAAGCATGCCTGTGGTAGTAGCTGTTTTCCCATTCATATCAAGCTTTTGGAAGCTGTTTTCTACAAGAACAAGCACTTTATCTCTTCCCTGTGTGTAGTCGGAGAGTGCCCGGCCGATAGATTTACCTTCTCCTGTGAGCTTCATCGCATATCCTGGTATAGTTTTAGAAACAGTAAGGTAGTCACCTTGCTTAACTTCACCATTTTCAGTGGTAACTTTTACAGGAACGCGTCCTTGGAAAGCAACAGGGACACCATTAGCAACGTTCTTACCTAATACAATACCAGGATTGGTAGAAATAATACCGATAGCCTCATAAGAGTCATGAGCTCTACGTACAGTGCTCATAGTATAAGAACTATCTGTTGATGAGCTGTTGTCAATACTCCATCTTGTTGTTGTGGTACTGAAAGCAACCACTGTACCGGCATCAACCGCTTCGACCGCTTCGAACTTCTCTGCAAGATCCGCCGCAGTATCAATATCAAAACCTGTTGCGCGAATGCGTCCAGAAACACGAAGAAGTTCATCTCCTAGCTGGGTACCGTCATTTCCTATACCAACAACACCACTAGCTGTAATGGATACACTATTAGCTGGTGCATTTGATATCGAAAATACGCTTGTTATTGTCTGTATTTGATTATAAAGATTAGTGGTGCTTGCATTTAAAGTGGCAGAAAGTCCTGTAATAAGAGAAGTTGTCGTTACTTGGTTAGATGCTATAACTCCGTAGATATCAACAAATGAAGATGAAGCTGTGGCATAGTTATCAGCGACAGTAAGGGTGAGCTCTGCGAGGGAGCTTGAGGCACTGTTTACATCTCCAGCAAGATCCTTGATGGCATTAACGGCTGTTGCAAGGATGGTGGTGGTGTTAATTTGTTTCGTTCCTTGAGAGCTTAGGTTTACTGCTTCAGGGATGGCTGATTCTATATTTTGTGCAATAAATCCAGAATACAGCACTCCGCCATCATAAAGCTCAGTCCCTGTTTTCCATGAATACGTTTGAGGGTTAATCTTAAGAATAGCATCAAGACCTGAAGTGAAAGAAGACTGAATATCTTTAAGTGTTGCGTCTGAAGTACAACTCATAACACCGGAAGCGTTAGTTTGAATACCTCCACAAGAAACAAGTCCTGTTACAGCAAAAGCTCCCGCGGAGCTGAAAGACCCTCTGGTTGTTGCATTCGTAACAAATTTTATTTGTGCTGCTTCATTCGTTTGAAATATAAAATCTCCAGTACCTCTAGTCGCAAGTGTCGTAGAAGAGTTTGCTCCGTAAGTATCACGTATTACTCGAAAACCCCAATCTGAATAAGTCGCATCAGAAACAATATCAACATAAGAATAACCATTTCCACTTCTCCCGGTTCCAACTTCAAGAGCTGCTGTTGTAGATATTAAATTTTTACCAAGAGAAAGCACGGCGGCGGCGGCGTCGATAGTAAACGCACTAGAAGTAAAAATTCTTTTATTTGATTCTAAATATGGAATTCCATACGCTACCTGATTGGGGAAAAATAGTTCTCCTGTTGTGGTAGCGTTAGTTGTTATTATGTTCGTAGAATAAAGACTTGGTAGTGTTGTTGCTCCAGTTGATGAGGCGTTTACAAATGAGAGTCTTCCGGTGGTAGTTGCGTTAGTAGTGTTGATGTTTGTGGAATAGATTGTTGGGATAGTGGCAGCTCCAGTTGATGATGCGTTAAGGAATGAGAAGCGACCAGTTGAAGTACCATTAGTAAAGGAAACGTTTGTAGGAGAGAAGTTGGTAGTGTAGAGCGTTGTTACAGTAAGTGCTCCAGTTGAAGACGCGTTAAGGAATGAGAAGCGACCGGTAGAGGTTCCGTTAGTAAAGGAAGTGTTAGCAAGTGTTGTCTGTCCTGCTACGTTAAGAATCTGAGCGAGAGTGAGACCACCGGTTGATGAGGCGTTTACAAATGAGAGTCTTCCGGTTGAGGTAGCGTTGGTGGTGCTGATGTTTGTTGAGTAGATTGTTGGGATGGTGGCAGCGCCAGTTGACGATGCGTTTACAAATGAGAGTCTTCCAGTGGTAGTTGCGTTAGTAGTACTGATGTTTGTGGAATATAGAGTAGGTACAGTAAGTGCTCCGGTTGATGATGCATTAAGGAATGAGAAGCGACCAGTAGAGGTGCCGTTAGTGAAGGAAATATTCGTAGGAGAAAAAGTGGTAGCATAGAGTGTTGTCGCAGTAAGAGCGGTAGCAGACGCGTTAGCAAGTGTTGTCTGACCTGCTACGTTAAGTGTCTGAGCG
>CAZCQX010000017.1:0-8262 GCA_964500955.1 uncultured Candidatus Saccharibacteria bacterium
AAAAATAAGTTACTTAACGATATTTTCAACATGCGCCCCCGCTAAAAGGACTCAACACACAAAGGTAATAGAAACATAGTACACATGTGGACTTTTTTCTAAAAACAATGCATACTACCCTTCGTACACATATCGTGTGCAAAAGCTCATTACAAGGAGAGACATATGTTCACAAGACGCGACCCCGATCCTGCGGTCATGATCGACACAACCAAGAGCAACCCCTGCGCACGCCACCTCCCTGGAGGAGACGGATGCTTGAACGAAATCAAAAAAGATCGTTGCGCCTGCAAAAACTCGCATGAGCCTGCTGGGTGCTCAGGCAGAACTGGCGCCATCGGTGTCAACATGGAGAAAGCCATGACCGCGCTTCGTGACCGCGAGGTAACCCTTGCCAACCTTGCAACCTTCGAAGCACATCACTCGACAGGTCTTGGGCTCGGACATCTCGCAGACAAGCGTATCAAGCAAAGCAGTCCCCTCTCTGGAAGAAAGCCGTAGGCGGAAGACTCCCGCGGTCTTCCTACACCAAAGACAGCCACACATCATGTGTGGCTCTTTTATTTTCCAGAAAGAGCGACACTCACAGTGTCGCTCTTTCTTCCCACACACCCACCGTTTAAGACCACTAGATAGCCTCTTCCCTTTTTGGTTTGATACCGTGAAGCGTAAGAAGCTTGTCGAACTCTTCGCGTTCGATACTTTCAACCTTCATGAGTTCTTCTGCGATTGCGGTGAGTACTGGTCTTTTTTCAATAATAATGAGCCGTGCCCTATTCCAGGCTTCGTCCATAATACGCTTGACTTCACTATCAATCTTTTCACCATAGACTTCACTATATTCCTTTCCATACACTCCGAATACTGTTTCCCTTTCTCCAGAAAGAGCAATAGGGCCAAGAGTGCTCATACCGTACCGTGTCACCATTTGACGTGCCATATAGGTCGCAACCTGTAGATCATTAGATGGTCCCGTAGTGATATCCCCGAAGATTTCTTTTTCTGCAACATACCCACCGAGTGACATTGCGATATCATCCAAGAACGCAGCACGTGTCATGAGACGTCGCTCATCTGTTGGAAGTTTAAGCGTATACCCTCCGGCATTTCCTCGAGAGATGATAGATATCTTGTGCACAGGGTCAGCATCAGGAAGACATGACGCGACGAGTGCGTGTCCTGCCTCATGATAGGCAGTAATCTTTTTCTCTTTTGGAGAAAGCACGTGACTCTTTCGTTCAGGGCCGAGCATCACCTTTTCAATAGAACGAATAAGGTCGAACTGAGCAACCTTCTTCCTCTCTTCTCTTGCAGCCAAAATTGCCGCTTCATTCATCAGCGAATAGAGATCTGCTCCAGAGAATCCAGGTGTACGTTCTGCGACTACTTTTAGATTCACATCTTCTGCGAGAGGTTTCGACTTCACATGTACTTGGAGTATCGCTTCACGATCTCCTCTGTCAGGAAGCTCGAGTGTCACTCGACGATCGAAGCGTCCAGGACGAAGAAGCGCCTTGTCGAGCACGTCAGGCCTGTTGGTGGCCGCCATAACGATGAGATTCATCGTCGGCTCGAAACCGTCCATTTCAACGAGTATTTGGTTAAGTGTCTGCTCACGAGCTTCTCCTTGACCATTGATTGATGTCGCACGTGATCGTCCGACAGCGTCAATTTCATCAATGAAAATAATCGCAGGCGCAGCCTTCTTCGCCATATCGAAGAGGTCGCGTACACGAGACGCACCTACTCCGACGAACATTTCTTCGAACTCAGATCCAGAGAGTGCGAAGAATGGAACTCCCGCCTCTCCAGCAACTGCACGTGCGAGCATCGTCTTTCCTGTTCCAGGAGCACCCATAAGAAGTACGCCTTTTGGAATTTCTGCTCCAATGTCTGTGAACTTTTTTGGAGCACGAAGGAACTCTACAATTTCTTCAAGTTCAGCTTTTGCCTCCTTTGCCCCTGCTACATCTTTGAATGTTACTTTTTCTTTTGTGTCATCAGGATAAATAACTTTTGCACGTGACTGGCCGAACGACATCGCCTGCATATTCGCACCCTTAATACCACGACCAAGCCACCAAATCATAAGCGCGAGGAAAATAACAGGAAGAAGTATTGGGAGGAGTGTGCCCCAAAATGAAAGTCCGCGTTCTGTCTTAACAGTAACAGTTGTTGTAGCAAGCGTGGTAGAGCTTACCCCATAAAGAGATAAAACAGAGAGTGCTGAGGCACCTTGTTCTTTCTTTGTTTCCACAAAAGATCCATCAACCTTCTTACCCGTGAGGGTGTTTCCTTCAACCTCAACGGAAGTAATCGTATTGTCTTTTACAAGAGTAGCGAATTCTGATAAGGCTATTGTTGGGGTTTTTTTATTCTCAGTCACAAGAGAATACCCCCACACAAGACACATGAATATAATAAAAGCACCGAGAAGTTGCTGAGAAAAACTTTGTGGTTGTTTTTCTTTTTTAGGCGATTCTTGGCGCAGTTTCGGAATTTTCAGTTTTTTCATGATAGCATTGTATCACATGCTACACTAGACAAAAGCAGAGGCACGAAAACGTCTTTTTATGAAACTTATCGATAACAAAAAACTAGGACTCACCTATTCAGTATCCGAGACCATACAAGCAGGTATCGAGCTTTTTGGTTTTGAAGTAAAATCACTCCGAAAAAAACTTGGCTCACTTGAAGGCGCTCGCATTATCGTGCGAGGAGGAGAAGCCTTCGTGGTTGGAATGTACATTCCAGCATACCAACCAGCCAATACTCCAAAAGACTACGACGAACACCGAACCCGTCGCCTCTTACTCAATAAAAAAGAACTTGATTATTTAGGAGGAATAGAACATACGAAGACCTTGACACTCACCCCCTCTTCGTTGTATCTTTCAAATAGGCTTATTAAATGCACTGTTGCAGTGTGTAAGAGAAAGCAAGCTCACGACAAACGAGAACTCATAAAAAAAGATATCGCACGTCGCGAACTAAGAGACAGTCATTAGCATATAAACATTAGCTCTTAGCGAAAACCAAACAGGGTTACTAAGAACTAAAAGCTTGTAGCTGACTGCTACGTCTGGGGGTGTACTTTGGCTTTGATAATAAGACTGTGATGTATACGCTGTGTCGAGACCCTCTGAGAACTCGTACCCTTTCAGAGAAACCATGTTGCAAAATCAACTGGTAAGGCAATCGCTTCTCCATATTTTGGACGCGCATTTGCTCCAGCATTCGCCTAAATTTACAGGCCGATCTGGTGTCTCCTTATATCGTAGCTGCGGATATATACGAGGCAATATAACAGCAGACGTAGAGAAGTGTTCTGCATACAACACTTCTTGAAACAATCATGCTTTGTGTAGGGAGTTTTTTGTTTGTCTTTTATTCCTTACACTAAACATCAAGATAAACTATACACATGTAGACCTATCCTTCACACCTTGTTACACGGGAGTTCGACTCTCCCCACCTCCACCACTTCGCTCCAAAAAATCACCAAGCTTTACTTGGTGATTTTTTGGAGCTTCGCGGTGCGCACACGTACATACAAAAATAACTACCGATTCCATATTGAAATACAAAATATCAAAAATAAGAGAAGTGGTAGGATGTCGCAGTACTCTGCGACGCCACAAAAGTGAGGAATAGAAGAAAGTGACCTGCGTCACTTTCGAGAGAGTCGAATGCGGGTCGGAAAATCATCTCTGACGAACAGAGTGAGGAAGTGATTTTGTGACCGACTCTCCCCGCCTCCACCACTTCGCTAAAAATTGCATGAAGCTTTCAGCTTCATGCAATTTTTAGCTTCACAGCGCGTGCACGTACATACAAAAATAACTACCAATTCCATATTGAAATACAAAATATCAAAAATAAGAGAAGTGGTAGGATGTCGCAGTACTCTGCGACGCCACAAAAGTGAGGAATAGAAGAAAGTGACCTGCGTCACTTTCGAGAGAGTCGAATGCGGGTCGGAAAATCATCTCTGACGAACAGAGTGAGGAAGTGATTTTGTGGCCGACTCTCTCTTTATGGTCACACATTTTTACGTACTACGATATATTTTTAACGCAAAGATGCGCCCTACCCCTTCTTGTGCTAGGATTCGTTGTGGAATGTTCCACTTGTTTTTGCCAAGGAGACTCATCATGAAAGGCTTGTTCTGGTTCCTGTTCTACGCGCTTCTTTCTGCACTCTGTGTCACTTTCCTGTTCCCCACTCTTCGCATTGCGATTGATGCTGGGAAGATGTATGGTCCTTCCATCTGGGAAGACATTCTTTCCATGTCACAGTCACACCTGCAATTCATAAGATCGTTCGTGGAAGAATACAACAAGAACAGCAAAGAGACGCCTCTTGGTTTTCATCTCACCGTCCTCGTGATGGCGGTCATGGTGATGTCGTTTGCTTTCTTCGAAAAATACCCTGCGGTGTACGAAAAAATAAAAACATCTCAACTGGGAATCTTCCTCGCGAAATGGCGCCCAGTCATGCTTCCCTATATCCCAGGAATAGCACTCCTCTACCTTATGACATGGTCGGGGAAGATGCACACCCTACTATTCGCATTGTGCACTGTCGCCTGTTTCTTGGTTGGTGGCATCGTCTCTTTCTTCACATGGAAGACACTGCGAGAAAAGCAACTGCCAGATTCTGCATGAAGAATCGACTACCTCTCAGCATCACTCTTGTGGTGCTGATTTTTTATAAAAAAGACCCGAGCCGAATGGTCGGTCAGGTCAGTAGTTGCTAGTCTGTAAGCACAGATGGGTGTTGATCCTAGAGGTTGCCACTCAGCAACATACCACCTACACCAATACTACGCATCCCATACCCTTAAGATGGATGAGTTGAGGAAGTGTGACGTCAGGGTTGGTGGGGTTGCGAATGCGCTTCTCATTTTACCTTCACAGCGTGAGTCGTGCGCACCTGCCGTTAAACCACCAGCGGAAGCGAGCACAACCACCTCCACATACCCAAAAAAAGAAATCTATGGTAGTATTATAGATATCATCATTCATTAAGCCTTGGCAGAAAAAGTAAACATCAACAACAATATTCGTTCTCCGAAACTTCGCGTGATAGGTTCGCAAGGAGAAAATTTGGGTGTTCTCACAAAAGAAGAAGCTCTTGATGCTGCCAAAAAAGTAAAACTCGACCTTATCGAGGTCTCCCCTCAGGCAGACCCTCCTGTTGCAAGAATCGCTGACTACGGAAAGTACACCTATGAGATGTCAAAGAAGCTCAAGGAAGTAAAAGCTCGTGCCCACGTCACCGAAACCAAAAACATCCAGATAAGTGTCTCTATTTCTGAACATGACATCATGACTAAGGCCAAACAAGCCGCAGAATGGATCAAAGAAGGCCATCGTGTGAAAATAGAACTTCAACTAAAAGGTCGTACCAAATTCATGGACGAAGCATTCCTACGAAGTCGTCTTGAACGCCTTATGGCTATCATTCCAGCGGAGTACAAAATCGCTGAAGCCCTCAAGAAGGTTGGAAACAAAAGCCTTTTGATTGTTATCGAAAAAGCGAAATAATTAAAGTCTCCCTCAAAAAACCCTTGATTGTTGGTGGGAAATGTGATATGATACCCGAACTATCTACAGGATTATAGATTATTAAGAAAACCTTTATGAAGACAAATAAATCACTCCTCAAGCGACTCAAGATAACAGGAACTGGAAAAGTTATCGGTCGAAAGCCAGGACTTAACCACTTTAACGCAAAAGCATCTCGCCGAAAGCAACTCGCAGGAAAGCGCGGTCAGGAATTTGTTATGACAGGAAAAGAAAAGTCTCGTTTCCTTCCAGGTCTTCTATAATCCTTTTACATTTTTAACTAATCAACAAGTATGTCACGAGTAAAAAGAAGTAAGATTGCAATGAAGCATCGCCGTAATGTGCTCTCACGCGCAAAAGGCTACCGCTTCGGTCGCAGTAAAAAAGAAGTCGAAGCAAAAGTAGCGCTTCGCAAAGCAGGAGCATATGCATTCGCACACCGAAAGGACAAGAAGACTGATATGCGTCGCCTCTTCACCGTTCGCCTAAACGCAGCACTCCGCGCTCACGGTGTTACCTACAGTGTATTCATCGACAAGTTAGCAAAGCAAGGAATGATCGTCAACCGCAAGGTTCTCTCTGAAATAGCTTCTACCAATCCAGAATCTTTTGCTCGTATCGTAGCGAAAGTAAACGGATAAAACTGTTAAAAAATGAAAGAAACGCGCGAGCCGAAGGCTCGCGCGTTTCTTTTTCTTCACATCTCACCTGACTTATTAACCAACCCTTAAAAGCATAACCACAGACATGAGCACTCTATGAAGGCTTACAAGAGCACTTCCACTACTTCTCACCGTCAATAATACTAATCACATCCTTTGCACTATGTTCACCTATGGTGCCTTCAAAGAGAGAAAGATCATCGAACTTCTTAAGTAGGAACACTACCATTACAATGGTCATCATATATACCGCCTTAAGCAGTGATGCGAATACAAGATCCTTAGATGGAAGAGTGAGTACGGAAAGGAAGAGAATAACAGCCAGTGTGTAGATGAGAATCTGCTGTAATTTTGGAATGGTTTCTTCTTTAAGAGACACAAGAAGCTTACGCACAATCTGTGCATCGTCAAGAGTTGTCATCATTTTCCTCAGAGACTCCCCTCTTACTTTATCCATATCAATATCGCCACACACCTGAATGTAAGCATGTAGGTTAGATATAAGATGAGACTTATGCGTAAAGTAGTACGCCCAATCTTTTTTCTTAAGCAAAATATGGTAGTGCTCACGAATCATTGTGCCGAACCTCTCTTGCTCTTCCTGTGTCAGATGAGAGCTTTCTCGGTATACGATAGTCATATCTGCATCGAAACGGCTTAAGTTGTTACGAATATCGCTATACCGTGTAGACTGTCTCGCGATAAAAAATCCATTGAACACCGAGAACAGAAATGTACTGATGGTGATATACACCTTATCTAGCCCATACGAAGCAAAGTCAAAATATCCATTATAAAAAAAGAATACAATGAAGGTTACCGAGAAAAGTATGACAAATTTTTTGTTCATAGATTCTTAAAATGAAGAACTACAGCCTCATCTCTCGCTCACCTGAGTCTTCCTGTTTCTTGACCATTTCTACAAGCTTTGCAACAAGGATTTTCGGATCTTTTTCAAAGACGATATACGGGTTGGTTCTGTTGCTGTTTTTTATAATCGTTCGAATCACTTCATCAGTTGCCCATTCACCTTCTAAGATACCGAGGGGCATATTTGCTTCCCATGCAACAGTGAACTCATGAATCGTACCAATGCGACCACACCCTATCACAATAGCATCAGATGAACGCACAAGCATAAGATCTCTCCCAGGGAAGCCGAAGCCAGTGTACACCACCGCATCCATCGCCTTAAGAGGAAGACGGTACACCTCGGTATGCTCCTTCTTACTCGCTGCAGGAGAAAGACCAAAAGAAAAACCACCCACCTCTTTCGCTCCTTCAGCCGCATACATAGGGAAACCACTTGTTGCTCCTGTGATAATCTGACAGCCTTGACGTGCTATCTCGCGACCGAGTTCTTTTGCAACTGGTATCACAGAAGGGCCACAGTGGGCGATTTCTGCAGCACCAGAGACAGATATAGTGATTCTATTACCAGATTTCATATGATATACAGTATATAAGGTTTATGATATAAGACCTAGTGGAAAGTCTTACGGAAGCTCAAGTATGTCATTTTTTTCTGGCACAGCGACAGGAACCCCATACTCTTCATGAATGCGCTGACCGAGGAAGTAGGTACTCTTCGGTTCTCCGAGAACCACTATCACCTTCTTAAGTGATTCTTTCGTGGTGCCGACGAACTCAACCAAATGATCAGAATCTTTATGTGCAGAAAAACCACGAATATTCACCACACGAGCACGCACTGGAACAACTTGCCCATAGATAATCACTTCCTTTTCTCCATCAACAATCTTTCTCCCAAGAGAGTTAGAAGCCTGATACCCTGCAATAACAATAGTGTTCCTAGGGTCACTTAAGTAATGTGCTTCATGATGAACAATTCTTCCACCGACTGACATACCACTTCCAGCAATGATAACTTTCGGTCTATGATCATTCACGATGTCTTTACTTTCCTCGGGAGAGACAGTTTTGATAAGGTTTTTGAACGAGAAGATATCATCCCCCGCCTTGATGGCTTTTTCTATGGTTTCATTGAACCATGTATCGTACTTTGTATA
>CAZCQX010000018.1:0-8165 GCA_964500955.1 uncultured Candidatus Saccharibacteria bacterium
CTGGGTACACTCTTGAGACCCCCGCAGATATTCGTCATGGGGACTATGCTACTAATATTGCGCTTGTACTTGCGAAGGAAAGAAGGGTTGCGCCGAACGCGCTTGCAGAAGAATTCGTCAGAGATCTTCAAGCGTCACTCTCTTTTTATGTGGAAAAGATCGTAGTTGCCGGTCCAGGGTTCATCAATTTTTTCTTAACTCAAAGAGCGCTACAGGAGATGAATCAGGGGCGAGACGTTATGGTGTCTCTCCGTCATAAAAATGTGTTGGTAGAACACTCCTCACCTAACTTGTTCAAACCTTTTCACATCGGGCACCTTATGAATAATATTGTAGGTGAGTTCGTAGCTCGCGCTGTGAAAAGAGGTGGGGCGGAGACGCAGACACTTTGCTTTCCTTCTGATATTTCATTTGGTATCGCTAAGGCTGTGTATGTGTGGAAGAAGGACAGAGATGAAGGTGTCACCTCTTCTGTTCTATCGATGGATGAAAAAGAAGCTGTGGAATATTTTGGAACATGCTATGTGCGGGGTGTTGCGCTTGCAAAAGAAAACCCTGAACTTGAAAGGGGGATACGTGATGTTGCTAAGAAACTTTTCGATGAAATTGATGGAGGTGTGCGTATAGGGAGTGAAGAGTATGACCTCTGGTCACAAGCGAAGGTGATCAACACCAAGTACTTTTCTCATGTCCTTGAAAGCATTGGGTCGCATATGGGGAAGACGATTTTTGAAAGCGAAGTAAGTAGCGTAGGACTTTCTCTTGTGCGGGAAAACATTGGCAAAGTCTTCACCGAAAGTGAAGGTGCAGTCGTGTACATTCCAAACGAAGAACGAAAAGATATCAACGTCTCAGTATTCATCAACAGTGAAGGACACCCAACGTATGAGGCGAAGGATCTCGGGCTTATCTACAAGAAGTTCAGTGAGTATAAAGGAGAGAAGGGGCAGGTGGATCTCTCGTACTTTATTACCGACAATGAACAGTCACATCATTTCAAAGTAGTACTCGATGCAGGATCGAAGATAAACAATGAGTGGAAGACGTGGACCCAAAGAAGTATTCATGTGCCTCACGGACGTATGCTCTTTAAAGGGCAGAAGATGTCTTCACGGTTAGGTGGTGTACCTCTTGCGCTTGATGTGATCGGTGTTATTGAAGAAGAGGTGAGGGAAAGAAGTAGTGACAAGATAGCACATCTAAGTGAAGAAGAAAAAGCGAAACTTGTACGAGATGTCGCTCTCTCTGCGCTTCGTGTTGCGGTACTTCGTTCCAAACCAGGCCTTAACATTAACTTCGATCCGGAAGTCTCACTTTCATTTGAGGGTGATTCTGGTCCATATCTTATGTATACCCATGCTCGCGCAAGCTCAGTATTTGACAAAGGGCTATCTCAAGGGATTAGTCCACTTTATAAGGAGGGTAACTCAAGAGAGTTCGAACGAGTACTTATTCATTACGAAGAAGTGCTCACAGAAGTAATAGAGACTCTTGCTCCACAGAAGCTTGTGAGCTATCTCTTTTCTGTTGCGCAAGCGTTCAATAGTTACTACGCATCACAACAGATTCTTGTGGAAGATGATGATGTTGGGAATGCGCATAGGCTTGCAGTGGTGAAGCGTGTAAAACATATTCTTAAGGATGGGTTGTCTATACTCGGGTGTTCCGCTCCGGAGAGGATGTAATCCTAACAGAACTTTAAACAGTGACATAGGTAAGCTTTTC
Organism: uncultured Candidatus Saccharibacteria bacterium; assembly: GCA_964500955.1. Taxonomy (GTDB): domain Bacteria; phylum Patescibacteriota; class Minisyncoccia; order Phycocordibacterales; family UBA5272; genus UBA11704. Next base: position 1,726 of record CAZCQX010000018.1, read on the forward strand.
TTATTTTCCGAGTGCTGTTTCTAGGAGAACAGAGCTTGCACTCTTTGCGTAATAAGATGTTTCTGGTAGTATTAAGTGATACACACGTTGATGGAACTAATCACTCCTGAGTGAGGGAAGAACACAATACTTTAGTGTTGTAAGTAGAACCCAACAAACAAAGAGACGGACAGTTTTTTGAAAAAGCTTTTTCAAAAAACTGTCCGTGAATTGAGGTGGTACCACGGTTGCTCAATCGTCCTCAAAGAGACCTAGGTTTCTTTGAGGGCGATTTATTTTTTATTACTCTGTATCATGTATGTCTACTAACAATCAACCAAAATCTATCAACGAAAAAGAGCTCGAGATACAAAAGTTCTGGGAAGAGAATGCTATTTTCGAGAAGTCCCTTTTACATCCCGCTGGTCAAGCACCTAAGGGTAGCTACTCGTTTTTCGACGGGCCACCTTTTGCAACAGGTATGCCACACATTGGACATATTCTCGCTGGAACGATAAAGGATGCGATCCCTCGTTATCAGACAATGAAAGGGAACTATGTTCGTCGTGTGTGGGGGTGGGATTGTCATGGACTTCCTGTGGAGAATTTGATAGAAAAAAAGCTCGATCTCTCTTCCAAGAAAGCCATTGAGGACTATGGTATTGATAAGTTCAACAAAGAAGCACAAGATTCAGTGCTTATGTATGATACAGAGTGGAAGCGTATCGTGCCGAGACTTGGAAGATGGGTAGACATGGAACATCCTTATAAGACGATGGATTCAACATACACAGAAAGTGTCTGGTGGTCATGGAAAGAGCTGTATGAGAAAGGCCTTGCATACGAGGGGAGTAAGATGATGCATATCTGTCCTCGCTGTGAGACACCTCTTGCACAATCAGAAGTTGGACTTGAATATCACGATGTTACCGATCTTTCTGTCACTACGAAATTTGAACTTGTGGATGAGCCAGGTACTTATGTGCTCGCATGGACAACCACACCATGGACACTTCCTGGAAATACCGCACTTGCTCTCCATAAAGATATTGTGTATGTGAAAGTTGCGGTAGAAGGAGAAGAAGGTAGAAGTTTTTTTATCATCGCGAAAAGCAGACTTGCGGAATATTTTAAAGATGAGAGCACGTATACTGTTGTCGAAGAATTTTCTGGTGAGAAACTTATCGGACGATCTTACGTTCCACCCTTTAACTACTTCAAAGACGCGCCACTTGAGTATAAAGAAAATATATGGAAAATCTGGCACGCCCACTTCATTACAGATGATGCAGGTACCGGTATCGCTCATGAGGCACCAGCGTTTGGAGCAGATGACATGGAGCTTGCAAAAGCACACAACATTCCTGTCATAAAACATGTGAAGATGGATGGCACCTTCATCGATGCGGTTGCTGACTTTCAAGGGATGAAGGTGAAGAAGAAGGATGATACACAGTCATGTGACATAGAAATTATTAAGTGGCTCGCTCACAATGGGAAGCTTTTCGAGAAGCATAAGATAGTGCACTCATATCCACTCTGTTGGCGATGTGCGACACCGCTTCTTAACTACGCAACGTCGAGCTGGTTCGTTGATGTACCGAAGATAAAAGAAAAGCTCATAGCAGAAAATCAGAAAATCGGGTGGACTCCCGCACATATTCGTGATGGACGTTTCGGTAAGTGGTTAGAGGGAGCTCGTGAGTGGGCGGTGTCTCGCACACGCTACTGGGGTGCTCCGCTTCCTGTGTGGAAAGGCCCAAATGGTGAGGTGAAGGTACTGGGTTCTCTCAAAGAACTCGCAGAATTGCGTGCAGACACCCCGCGAAATACATACTACGTTATGCGTCACGGTGAGTCAGAGAGTAATGTCTTCGGTCGTATCGAAACTAATGGAGACCCTCACAATCACCTCACCGAAAAAGGAAAAGAACAAGTTCGTGAAGCCATAAAGAAAATGCATTTCACGCCAGATGTTATCGTTACCTCTCCCTTTGCAAGAACAGTTGAATCCTCACATCTTCTTCATGAAGCATTTCCTGATGCTGTAGTGGTTAAGGATGACCGCATCCGTGAATTTAACATGGGAGCATTCGATGGAAAAATGATGAAGGAGTATCTTGATTTCTATGGGCATCACTACCTTAAGTTCGACACTCGTCCAGAAGGAGGGGAGACGCATAGAGAAATTATGCACCGCATGATGGCAGTCATCTCAGAGCATGAACAACAGTACGAAGGTAAGCATATCCTTTTCGTAACACATGGAGGTCCTGCGCGTATGCTTCTTGCCGGTTCGCAACTTCTCACAGAAGAAGAGGTGTTGAAGGATGGAAAAGAAGATCACTTAGGTCTCTATCTCGAAAACGCAGAATGTAAAAAGGTTGAATTGTATCTTGTTCCACGAGATGAGACCGGGGCAGTGAACCTTCACCGTCCATACATAGATCGTGTGAAACTTTCTATTGACGGACAGGAGTACACGCGTATCGTTGATGTGTTCGACTGTTGGTACGAGTCTGGGTCTATGCCATTTGCACAACTTCACTATCCTTTCGAAAATAAAGAAACCTTCGACAAGAACTATCCTGCAGACTTTATCGCAGAAGGAATGGATCAGACACGTGGATGGTTCTACTCATTGATCAACTTAGGTGTTGGGCTTTTCGGGAAAGCGCCATACAAGCACGTCATCGTGAACGGTGTAGTACTTGCAGAAGGTGGTGAAAAAATGAGCAAGAGTAAAAAGAACTACACAGACCCTCGTGAGCTTATAGAAAAATTCGGCATCGATGCAATACGGTACTTCCTGCTTTCTTCTCCTGTTATTAAAGGAGAAAGTGTAGAGTTCGCAGATAAAAGTGTCGATGAGGTGTACAAAAAAGTGATACAGCGTCTCGAAAATGTACTCTCTTTGTATGAAATGAACGTTCCCCAAGATGTTGCGCGTAGTGCTTCATCTTCAGATGTGCTTAATGCATGGATCATCAGTCGTGTGCATGAGGTGGTAAGCGAAGCAACTAAAGGGTACGATACCTATATGCTCGATGAGGCGGTGCGCCCTATTGATCAGTTCGTGGATGACCTCTCTGTGTGGTATGTTCGCAGGAAGCGTTCGGCGTTAAAGGGGGATGAAGGCGAAGAGGTTAAGCGAGAAACCTATGGTGTGCTCTCGTATGTGCTCCATACATTCTCGCTCGTAGCGGCTCCTGTGATGCCATTCCTTGCTGAGCGAGTGTATAGAACTGTTTGTGGTGAACGTGAATCTGTGCATTTAGAGGCTTGGCCTCACGGTGGTCAGGTGGATGAACAAGGAAGCGCTCTCATGAAAAAAACAAGAGAGCTCGTTTCGCTTGGGCTTATGGCTCGCACAAAAGAAAATATTTCTGTGAAGCAACCACTTCTTTCTGTATCGTTTAGAGAATCTCTTCCAAAAGAGTACGAAGCCCTCGTAGAAGATGAGCTCAATGTGAAAAGTGTGCTATGTAACAAAGATCAAACAGAAGAAGTGATACTCGATACCACTATCACCGAGGAGCTCAAGAAGGAAGGGGACATACGCAAGCTTATTCGTGCAGTGCAAGACGCAAGAAAAGAAGCATCTCTTGTGGCATCTGACGTTATCACCCTTACCATTTCTGAAGATATAGGTGACCTTTCTTCGCTTCTTGCGGTGTGTAAGGTTGGTCGCGTTGTGGTAGATCCTGCTGTGTCTTCGGTGTCGGTAGAGCTTTCATCTAAGACAGTTTTGATAGCAGTCGCTAAAGAATAAGTAGTTTATTTGTGGCCATTGAAAAACACACAACAGAAGGTTTGGTGCTCGAAGCCTATGACCAAGGAGAGCATGACAAGGCATTTAAAGTGTTCACTCGTGATTTTGGGCTACTGATTTGTCATGCGAAAGGTATACGAAAACTAGAGAGCAAGTTAAGGGCACATATGCTCCCAAGGTCTTTCTCGCTTATTACTCTTGTACAAGGAAGAGAGGTGTGGAGGCTTGTTGGGGCGGAAGGACGACATGGTAACGATACTTGGTATATTCATGAGGTAACACAGATACTTGGTCGTTTCATTAAAGGGGAAGGTTCTCACAAAGCCCTCTATGATCGTGTGAAGCGACTCGCAGAGTCTCTACCTCTTTTTGATGAACAGAAAGTGCGCCTTCTTCTATACTTCGTTGTTTTCGTTGACCTTGGGTACGCCGATGCTACGGTGATTGGTATACAAGGTATTGATGAGTATAAGAAGATGACTATAGACGAACTCTATACACACCTTCTTCTTAATCACACCGCAGTGAGAGCGCATGTACTCACTGTTCTAAAGGAAACACAGCTTTAATTTTTGTTTTGTTTGCTATACTTAGAATGATGTTATCTAACCCAAACAAAGAAAGCCCACTCGACGCTCTTGAACATGAGCTGTATGACCCAAAGAAGAAACCTGAAGAAACAGGCGTTCATGGTGTTCATAGGAAAAGAGAACTCAGTCTTCCGACCTCATGGGGAGAGGATTCTCCTGTGATCGTTCCTCTTGGTGAAGATAAAGGATTTTCCTTCGGTGTAAAGCTATTGTTCGTGTCGCTTGTTGCGCTCATTGTTGCGCTTTCTTTCACTGCGTGGAGAGTGTTTTCTCTTCGGAATGTAGTCTCTCAGATGAACATCGATATGGTTGCAGATGTTTCGCCTTACGTGGAGGGTGGCGAGGCGCTTCCTCTTGTGCTTACTGTGCGCAACCGTAACCAATCCGCTCTTCAAGATGTTAAAGTCACCATGTCATATAAACAGGGAAACGGCGCCCAAGATGAACTAGAGAAGGTGCAAGAAAAGCGTGATATGGGAACTATCGCTATCAATGAATTCAAAAAGCAGGATTATTCTATCATAATGTACGGATCTGCTGGGGAGACGAGAGACATAAGTCTTAAGCTTGAGTATAAAGTAGCTGGGTCTAATGCAGTCTTTAGTAAAGTGCTCTCTACACCTGTCATTCTCAAGACTCCTCCCGTGTCTGTATCTATTTCTGGTGAAGAAACACTTTCTATTGGTCAAAACGGTACATTCGTATTTACTGTACTGAACAACTCTGCTACCACCACCCTTCCGTCTGTACTACAACTTACTTTGCCAACAGCATTTACTCAGACCTCGAGCAACCCGTCACTTCTTCCTCGTGCCACTTCATGGAAAGTTGATCCGCTTAAGACTGGTGAGTCACAGAAGTTTTCTTTGACCGGCTACTTCAGTGGAAAGGAAGGAGAGACAGCAACATTTCAGGCGAAGATTGGGTCTCAAGGTGAGTCAGATAAGAACATAGGTATTGTCTATGCGGTTGAGACACGAGACGTTAGGTTGCGAGCATCTCCTCTTGAGGTCTCTTTTGCTCTTGGTACTGATAGAGCAATTTCTGAAAATTTAAAATACGGAGACAAAGCACGAATTGATATCACCTATACGAACAGTAGCCTCTTAGCGCTTCAAGATGTATCGGTAACCCTTTCTTTGTCAGGGGATGCGGCGCTGTATGCTCAGATAGATCCGACAACTGGATATTATGATTCAATTGCAAAAACAATAACTTGGAACAAGGCGGTGCTTCCTGATCTTGCAGTACTTCCTCCTGGAGGAAAAGGACAGGTTAGTGTCTTGGTGCCTATTGTTGCAAAAGGAAATAACTCACCGAAGTTAAATGTTTCCCTTGTCGGTAAAGCATCTTCAAAGGGAGACGATGATGTGGTGGTGAAGCAGGAAAAAGGGTACACGGTCTACGGAAGCGCCTCCCTTGAAGCAAAGACTCTCTACAAGACTGCATCGTTCGCAACGTTCGGCCCAGTGCCTCCTCGAGCCAATACCGACACATTGTATGCTGTTCATCTTGACGTTCGTTCTCAGAATGCACTTTCTTCTACAAAAGTTTCTTTCGTGCTTCCTATCTATGTGTCTTGGATTAATTCTTCCACAGATATATCTTCTGTATCGTATAACGAAACCACAAGAACGGTGACGTGGAACATTGGACAAATGGCAGAGGGGGATACTAAGGTGGTTGAAGTTGGTCTTGTGGTCAAGCCTTCTCAGAGTCACGTAGGCAAGACTCCTACCATAACCTCGAGTCTTGTGCTTGAAGCAGATGAAGTAGAATCACGTACTCATCTTAAAACAACCCTTTCTCCTCTTACTGTGAAAGTTAAAGAACAAGGACTCCCTGCGAATCAGGAAGTGGTACAGCCGTAGGTTCTCACTTTTTTCTTGTGGGTGTGGTAGAATGTTTTTTATGAAAGATACCATTACGATATCCATTTCTACAGGAACAGTTATCAAGATTTTCGCTGTTCTTTTGATGTTCTCACTTCTTTTTTATGTGAGTGAATTCGTTGTTGCGCTTTTGGTTGCGGTCGTGCTCGCTTCCGCTGTTGAGGCGCCTATACGATTTTTTGGACGCTTTGGTGTACCAAAAGCGGT
>CAZCQX010000019.1:0-8067 GCA_964500955.1 uncultured Candidatus Saccharibacteria bacterium
TAGTCCGATACCTCTAAAAAACGCGAGAGTCCCATCTATTTTTGGGAACTCATGTACAACTATACCAATAGTCGCTGCGCTACCTAGTACTGGATTTACAAGATATGTTGCCCCAATCACTGCACCGTCAATTAGGGAGTGGAATGCTTCGCTTATGATGATACCCTTTGCTCCGCCTTCTTTTGCGTTATGGTGATGGTGGTGGGTGAATTTCGCAAGGATGAAAAAAGTAATTCCTCCAACAATAAGAGACACCAGTAGTTCTCTTACTCCAAATTCATCCCCGTGTTCTCTTAGGGTGCTACTAATGGCGTAGAGTAACAAAAAGAGGCCAAGTACCAAGACGACAACTTTTCCTTTTCCTTGGAGCACGTTTCTGCGTATCACTACCGCGGTGAGCGCTAGAAGCGGAAGCGCTGATGCGCTTAATAGGGTGAGTAGTATAGGTGACATATAGTAAGCAGTCTAGCGCTTTTTCGATTATTTGCAAAGTATTCGCATTAGTATCTTGAAAAATACTATGATAGTATTGAGATACATATATAACAACAAGTATGCCTGTCTACCCAAAAGAAGAATTAAAAATAATGCTACAAGAAGCAGGACTTCGAGTGACTGATCACCGAATGCTTGTGCTTGATAGTGTTGCTCGTCAGAAGAAACCTATTACTGTCTATGATCTTCTACTTGTGGTGAGAAAGAAAGAAGATATTGATCAGGCAACAGTATACCGTAACCTAAACTCACTCCACGAAGCAGGACTTTTGCGTCGTCTTGATTTTAACCATGGCCATGCACATTTCGAATTAGAGACTGGGCGAGCTTCACACCAGATTGTGTGTGGAAAGTGTGAGACCATTGAAAAAATAGAAGGGGTGTCTATTGAAGATGTGGTGAAGAAGATGGTCAAGAAAAGCAAAAAATTCAAAAACACCTCTACACACTCTATAGAGATTTACGGTCTATGCAAAAACTGCGCGTAGCGATCGCCTTCCTTTCGGTGTTCTTTCTGGTGTCCACGAATATATCTTTTGGTGTGGGTTCCCAAGTTGTGCAAGATACTAAAGACACAAAAGAGGTTTTCCAAGAAAAAGAAGAAATAATTCTCGCACGAGTGCTCGCGGTTACAGAGGAAGTGATGAAAGATGTTCCCAATACAGAAACGTCAGCTCTGTATCAGACACTTACCTTGTCATTAGAAGAAGGAAACAAAATAGGCGAGAAGGTAACACTCACAGATACTGCTTTTAATGTAAAGAAGGGAGACAGAGTATACCTCCGTCATGTGACTTCTTTTGATGGTGATGAGTACTACAGCATGTATGATGTGTACCGTGTCCCGCAGTTACTTATACTTCTTAGTATATTTTTCTTAGCGGTTCTTGTGGTGGGGAAGAAAAAGGGGTTACTGTCCCTCATTGCACTCTTCCTTTCTTTTGGGGTTATTTTTAAAATACTTTTTCCATCTATTGTTACTGGAGGAAATGTGATATTGCTTTCAACGCTTGGTGCGCTCCTTTCTCTTTTTATTGCAATGTTTTTGACACATGGGTTTGGGAGGGTTACTGTTGCGTCGTTTCTCGGGTGTTCTCTTTCTGTGCTTGTGACATTGCTTCTTTCTATATACGCGGTAGGGAGCACTTCGCTTACTGGATTCGCTACAGAAGAGTCGGTATTTCTCAATTTGGCAACGAAGGGAGGGTTAGACTTCACGGCGCTTTTGGTTGGTGGTATTATCATTGGTGTTATTGGTGTTATCGATGATGTTGCTATTACTCAAGCGTCTGTGGTTAACGAGCTCCGTAGTGCGAACCCCACTCTTTCTATGACAGAGCTCTACCGTAAAGCGATGAATGTGGGGCGGGATCATATGGGCGCAGTCATCAACACTCTTATTCTTGCGTATACAGGGTCGTCACTTCCTCTTGTGCTTCTGTTGTATGTAAGTGATGCTCCTTTCGTGCAGTTGATCAACAGAGAGATGATTACTACGGAGATTGTTCGCACAATGGTGGGCTCTATTGGACTACTTTCTGCTGTTCCTCTCACGACACTTATTGCGGTACTGATTATAAAAAAAGGGAACACGAAAGACGTACACCATAGTCACGGACATCATCACTAAAAAGATAAGGTATACTTGTTATCTATGATTAAAGAACATAGTATTGCTCCAGAGTTTTCATTACAAGATCAAGATGGGGTTACACACACCCTTTCACAGTATCGCGGAAAGAAAGTGTTGATTTATTTTTATCCAAAGGATGATACACCAGGATGCACTAAGGAGGCGTGCGGTTTCCGTGATGAATATACCGAGCTAACAAAAGCAGGTCTCGTAATCTTAGGAATAAGCAAAGATTCCGTGAAGAGTCATAAGAAGTTCACAGAAAAGTACAACCTCCCATTCCCGCTTCTCTCTGATGAAACAACAGAAGTTGCTCAAGCCTACGGTGTGTGGAAGAAAAAGAAATTCATGGGGCGTGAGTATATGGGAATAGAAAGAATGAGTTTCCTTATTGACGAAGAAGGTAAGGTGGTTCGTGTGTATGAGAAAGTAAACCCAGATTCGCATCCGAAGGAGGTGAAACAGGAAGTTTAGGAAACACTTGCTTTATTTTATATCGTGTGTCATAGTAAGCACTCTGTTCTTTTGTATTTTTTTTCTAGAAAGGATTCACGATGCTTCAAAAAGCGCGTAGAGCAATTATGGGTGTTTTTACTTCTGGTCGTCCGATGTTCGTGTCTAGCACTCATTTAGATGATTCAAAGAAAGAAGCACACGCTGCACTTGTGTCTGTGCTTATGCAGAAAATGGAACCACTTTCTCCGGATGATGTGACGATGGTGAGGGTGCCGATTGGTTATGACGAGACATACCTTTCAACAAGAATGGTTGATTTCGATCTTCGTGTTGCCGAAAAGAAAAGGGAGTTATTCGTTCCTTCGGAACGTCTCCATATCGTCACGATTACCCACAGGGCTATCATGGATGGTAAAGTTTTTTACCAAGCTGTACTCCGTAAAGGGAAACGCATCATCGTAAGCTCAAGCTACTGTGTCCCAATCGAGGAAGAAGAGCTTGGACCTTTTCGCCCAAAACGCTCAAGGAAGACATAGTTTCTTTCCTTTCTGTGTAAAAGAAAAAACCGCCCTTGGGCGGTTTTGTTTTAGAAAGCCTGTTTTGGGTGTTATGCCCAAACAGGATGCCGAGCAGTTGCTCGTTTGATGAAGCCACGGCGTGGGGTATTTCCTTGCGATTCTTCTGCGCAGTCGAACTGCCCAGACTCCTTCGTGAAAGTGACACCACCTGGCCCGAATGGTTGTTTCAGGCCAAAAGGCTTCGGGTTGGCGAGCCATGCTTTCAGTTTGGTGTAGTTGTCTTGGTTCACACGCAAGACGCCACAATTGAAGTAGACCAACATCCAGCACCCACCATCTAGGATGTCCTTGAGTTGCGGGTCTGGACTCTTCAGCGTTACAGGTTCTTTGCCTGCAATGCTGAGCATGAGTCCGTTTGTGGTGATGTATCCATTCAGGGTAGCGACCCAACCTGCGGCCTGCACCGCTTTCATTTCTTGTGGGGAAGACATATTTTTCTCCGTATGTGAAAAAACAATGACGCTCAGAGTTTTCACTCCTTGGCGTCTCTTTTTTTGTGGGTGGTCTGTGTTCATCAGATGCCACGATTTCAATCCTACTCCTATCTTCCTGTGTTGTAAAGGGAATACTGTGTATACTGTAGATATTAGAAAAATAACTAGTATTTTTTTGTATGAACACACTAAAAGAACTTCTTAAAAACAACCTTGTTGCCTTTGGTCTCGTTATGTCTATTGCAACCCTTGGTGGGTCGTGGATTCTCTCTTCTGGTATTACCAAAGTCAACAGAAATGACGCCATATCAGTGACAGGAACCGCAGAACGTATCGTAGAGAGTGATGCAGGGAAGTGGACTCTGGTTATCACGAAGCAGTCAGACCCTCTTTCTCTTAGTGTTGTTTCTGCTCAGATAAAAGAACAACAGGGAAGTGTGGTGAAGTATCTTGTGAGCCAGGGAATGGCAGAAAAAGATATTACTATCCAGCCTGTAGTTTCTAATGTGGTATGTCAGTCTCAGAATCAGGTGATGTATGATGGTTCAGGACGTCAGCAATGCGCGGGTTCTTTTAACTATGCACTTACTCAGACAATCATCGTGGAGTCTGGCGATGTGAAAAAATTGAAAGATCTCTCCATCAATGCTCAGCAGGTGCTTTCTTTAAGAGGTATCTACATTCAGACTACTCAAGTGGACTTCTTCTACTCAAAGCTTTCTGATCTTCGTGTAGAACTTCTCGAAGAAGCATCCAAGAACGCAAAAGAGCGTGCGGTCGCTATCGCGAAAAGTACAGGTGACACAGTGGGTGGCGTAAGAACCGCATCACAGGGTGTCTTCCAAGTAACCCAAAAGAACAGCACTGAGGTAAGTGATTACGGAAGCTATGATACAAGTACAATAGAAAAGAAGGTAACTGCTATTGTGCGAGCAAGTTTTGAAGTGAAATAGATTTTTGAAGTAAAGAATCCTGTGTGCAAAAAAAGACTTCCTTTGTGGAAGTCTTTTTTTGCACACAGGATTCTTTATCGACTAAGCGCTTCGTCTATTGCAGCCTTGAAGTACTCATACTGTCGAGCTCCGTCGATGAACGCAACAAGTTCATAGCCATCTCCTTTCTTCTTGAGTACCATAGATGCAGGGGTTCCTTGTACACCAGCATTCACACCGTCTTGAAGTGCGTTGTTGACGATAGTGTCTGTCTCTGGATTGTTTACACAAGCAGTCAATTGTTGTTCGTCTACACCAAACTCTTTTGCGAAGGTAACAGTGTCTCCTTTCTTAAGGACCATGTTTTTCTGAGAGGTCTTGTATTCAAAAATTTTATTGATGTAGTCTCTTCTCTTCTCTCCGCCTGCAAGTTTTCCGACACAGTCAATCGCTTTCGCTTCACCGAATGCATCAGGGTGAATACTTGTAAGAGGGAAGTAGCGATACACAAAAGCAACTTTAGATGCATAGTCTTCCTGAAGACGTTTCATTGTTGGTTGTACTTGTGCACAGAATGGGCACTGGGTGTCAGAATACTCTACTACAATCACGTCACTTTTTACTTTTCCTGTTGGATAATCCTTTTCTGTTACAGGCGCTCCAGTAAAGGGTTGAAACGTTCCAGAAGAAGATTTCTTTTGGACTAGTACCCCATACGCAACATGTGAAAGAGAGAGCATGATCGCGGCGACAATAATCGCGGTAGGGGTGTTTTTTGTTAATGAACTAAAAACAGAATGGGTTATATGTTTGAGTTTATTCATAATCGTTTATACTAAAAGGAATATCTACTAAGCATACCATGAAAAAAGCAATCTCTATCTTTTCACCAAAAATGCTTAAGCATATTTTTTTTTCTGGACTACTTGAGTTCGGCCCTGTTCTTCTTTTCCTTGCGTCTACAGAATATGTGAGCGTGTATGAATCAGCGGTTATTTTGATGGTGGCAACCATCATCTCGACGATTGCTACATTTGGCTTACAGAAACGCATCCCATATCTTGCGCTGTATGTGGCGCTCCTTACTATCGTGTTCGGGTATATGGCGCTTCATTTTAGAAATCCAAAATTCTTGCAAATACGAGACACGTTGTATGATCTAACAAGTGCTCTTACACTCGTTGTGGGTCTTGTCTTCCAAACACCGTTCCTTAAGCTTGCTTTTCATGAGGTTGTGCCAATGTCTAATCGTGCCTGGCAGAGAATGACCCATGTATGGATCGCATATTTTCTCATCGTTGCTTTTTCTAACGAGATTGTAAGAAACTTCTTCTCTTTTTCTGACTGGATATTTTTTAAAGGTGTTGTTATGGTCTTTACTGTGCTCTACAGCTTCGCATCACTCTACAGTATCTATGAACCTCCAACAGAAAAACACCACGAATAATTCCTAAGAAGGTGGACAGGTGTCTACATAGGTCTTGCCTATGTAGACCAGAGATACGGTAACAGAAGGTGCAACACACTGCAAGTCTTTAGCTTTTAGTCGTGAGCTATTAGCGGAAATACAAAACCCCGCGAAGCCTTCGGCTTCGCGGGGTTCTGCTAGTAGCTCACCACTAAGAGCTAATGGCTAACAGCTTACTACACTCTCGGTTCTACATTCTGGTATTTCCTACACGCTATACGCTGTACGCTATTGTATTTTGAGTTATCCCCACGCCACTCTCTTTCCACCCCCCCATACACGATATACTTCTAAGTATCAGCTACATATAAGAGTATTGTGTAGCTTTCTATCTCTATATACTATGTACCGCTTCTCTTCTAGACTTCTCCGTACACTCTCTTACACACTGTTACCTGCTCTTGCTCTTTTCTTAGCATTCTCCTTTACCAAACCCTTTGTAGTAGAAGCTACTTCCGTCCCCGTCTTTCAAGGATTTGTAGGACAGACTCCTACCGCAGAACCGGGGGATCATTTGGCGGGGTTTGGGTATCCTGCTAGTGTTGCCATTGATCAACAGGGGAATATGTATGTTTTTGATATTTTTGCGAATCATGTTAAAAAATTCGACTCCTCCGGTAGCTTTACTCTTTTCTTTGGTGGTTATGGAAGTGGTGATGGAGAATTTAGTGCTGGAGAAGTAGGGGGTATTGTGACTGATATCTCAGGGAATGTATATGTTGTAGATGGGGGCAATAACCGTGTTCAGAAATTTGATTCATCGGGGAATTATCTTTCACAATTTGGAAGTTTTGGAACAGGTGATGGGCAGTTTAGCCTGCCAGTAGGGATTACGCTCGATTCATCAGGAAATCTGTATGTAGTAGACTCCAGTAACCATCGCATCCAGAAATTCGACAGCTCTGGCACCTTCATCACTAAATGGGGAAGTAATGGCTCAGGCGATGGGCAGTTTGATGACCCTTTTAGTGTTACTGTTGACTCTTCCGGCAATGTATATGTTGCAGACTCTAACAACAACTGTGTACAAAAATTCGATAACACAGGGGTGTTTCTTTCCAAGTTCACCGCACCCACCCGTAATGTCTTTAGTCCCCCTCCAGCATTTGCGCCCATCAATTCAGCTATAGATAGTTCAGGGAATCTTTATACTGTAGATGCGGTCAATAACCAAGTCAAAAAGTTCGATGCATCTGGTAACCTCCTGCTTCAGTTCGGATCTAGCGGGTCAGGTAACGGACAGTTTAATTGGCCAGAAGGTGCTGCTGTTGACACTGGGGGGAATATATATGTTGTGGATGCAAGGAACAATCGTGTACAGAAGTTCGATAGTGCTGGTGCTTACCTTTCTCAGTTTGCAATTACTCCGTACTGGGGCTATGGTGCCCCAACCCTCTTGACTCCAAGTGGTGCCAACCTCTCTATGGAAGGTGAACAATTCGGTGTCGGAGGACTGTATGACGGTAGCAGTATCTATATGAGAGGTATCGCCATCGATTCCTCCGGTAACATCTACGTCGCAAGTCCTGGACGTGACCATATTCAGAAGTTTGATAGTAGCGGTACTGAAATATTACAATTTGGAACTCCAGGCTCTGGTGATGGTCAACTCAACGGTCCAACAGCTCTTGCTCTTGATCCATCAGGAAATGTGTATGTGGTCGACAGGAACAATAGCCGTATACAGAAATTCACTTCTTCGGGTGTCTACGTGTCTCAGTTTGGGACGAACGGTGGAGGGGGTCACATTGAAATGTATCCAAACTTCATCCCTCTTGCCTCCAACAACACTCCATCTCCTTGCTTCTCCGAATTCGGATGTGGAGGCACAGAAGGAGGGGAGTTCTTTGACATCGGAGGTATCTCTATTGATTCCTCTGGAAATATTTATGTTGTAGATTCTGGAAACAAACGAGTTCAGAAGTTCAACGCATCAGGCACCTTCCTCTCTACCTGGGGAACACAAGGAACAGGAAATGGACAGTTCAGTAATCCATCTGGCGTCTCAGTAGACGCATCTGGTAACGTCTACGTCACAGACATCACTAACAAGAATGTGCAGAAGTTCACT
>CAZCQX010000020.1:0-8051 GCA_964500955.1 uncultured Candidatus Saccharibacteria bacterium
AGCAGATGATGCGAGAGTTTCGTGTGTATCTTAATCGTTTTCCAGCACGTGAAGCGAAGAAGGGGCAGGTAACAGAAACACTTGATAAAAAAACACAGAACTACCACTTAATAGCATTGAGAGCATTCTTTAAATATATTCGTAAGCGTGGTGTTGCGGGGTATGACCCAGAACGAATAGAACTCGCAAAAACCCAACAACGAGAGCTCGATCTTATTTCAGAAAAAGAACTCACAGAACTTCTCTCTTCCCCTGATACACAGACTATCGCTGGTCTTCGTGACAAGGCGATACTCGAGCTTCTTTTTTCGACAGGGCTTCGTGTGTCGGAGCTGTGCTCACTCGATAGAAGTGTTGATTTGCGTAATGGAGAAATATCAGTTCGTGGAAAAGGTGGCAAGATTCGTGTGGTGTTCATTTCAGGAAGTGCACAAACAGCAGTGAAGGCGTACTTGCACGCTCGTGTAGATATCGATGAAGCGATGTTTGTAGATCACTCCCCTCGTGCGATATCAAGGATGACGAAAGAGGAGTCGGTACGTCTTACACCAAGATCAGTGGAGAGAATCCTTAACAAGTACGCAGAACGTGCCGGCATTGCGAAGAAGTGTACTCCGCACGTGCTCAGGCACTCCTTTGCTACTGACCTTCTCTATAACGGGGCCGATCTTCGTACTGTGCAGATGATGCTCGGACACGCATCGATTGCGACAACACAGATCTATACCAACGTGACCAACAAGTTCCTGCGTGATCAGTATGAAAAGTTCCACAGGAAGGGTGGAGAGGTGTCGTAGGTGTAGTGGGTTCGATTGGTGGTGTGTGAAGAGCGCGAAGCCGAAGGCTTCGCGCTCTTTTCTTTTCCTGCTTCACCGTGGTATAGTGAACCCCTTACTTCATCTTGTAATGTATGGAACATCTCCCGAAACATATCGCAATTATTCCAGACGGCAACAGACGCTGGGCAAAAGAACGTAACCTCCCTTCCCTTTTTGGACACAAGAAGGGGTACGAGCGTGTAAAGGAGCTTGTAGAGTTTTCAAGAGAACACGGTCTCTCCTTCGTTACTTTTTGGGCGTTTTCTACAGAGAACTGGAAACGAAGCAATGAAGAAGTTGAAGGTATTTTACATATTCTCCAAGAAGGATTAGAGACTCTCTACAAAGAACTTCATAAAGAAAAGACACGATTCGTGCACATTGGGCGCAAGGATCGTCTAGGTGAGAAGCTTCTTTCCCTCATCGAAATAATGGAACAAGAAACAAAAGAGTATACATCATTTTGTCTCGTACTCGCGATTGACTACGGAGGAGAAGACCAGATGTTGCGAGCAAGTGAATTGTGGGCGCGAGAAGGAGATACCAAGAAGACGATGATTGATTTTCTCGATACAACTCTACAAGACGTGCCTCATCCTGAGATTGTTATACGTACCAGTGGAGAAGTGAGAACGTCAGGGTTCATGCCAATAGAAAGTGCATATGCTGAGTGGTTTTTCGAAAAAGCATATTTCCCAGATTTTGATGTGGAGGCTCTAAAAAGAGTGCTTGATGAGTACAAGAACAGGTCACGACGTTTCGGGGCGTAGGGAGCGTGTGTTGATTTTGGTAGAAAGAAAAGGTAGAGTGCTTCTTGGAAGTCCCACTTCAAACTTTAACAAGGAGAACGTTATCATGAACATCAAACCTCTTTCCTCTTCGTGTGCACTCAGTGCTGTCGGTATCTTTCTTGGGTGTGGTTTCAGCAACCTCAATCACAGGGATGCGGTGCTACACATCATCGACAACACGAACAAAAAAGGGAAGGCAAAGGTTGCGATAGAAACTATCAACACCTGCCTTGACCTCGTGGATAAAGCAAACCGCCTTCTTAAGGTCGAATACCTATCACTCGCGCTTAGGGTGGCTGGCGCAGTTTCAGATCTACATCTCAGGAATACTGTAACCATAGAACGTCTTGTGGAGTGTTCTGCACGACACGGAATGATCGGGAGGTTCCCTGAGCTTCCGAAAAGACTGCTTGGGCGCGAGATGAACGGAGAAGAGGTAATGCTTCTGGTTACTGCGTACACGAATGATCGTGCGGGTCAGTGCTCTAGCACCGAGGACAAGCTCAAAGCTCTCGCAAAGAGATTCCTGAATCGTGAAGATGCTGGAGTGCTTATCAAGCAAGTGGAAAACTTCGAGCGTGAGTTCAGTAGTAGAATTGATTTCTAACGAGCATGTTCTCACCGCCCCAAGAGTGTCACACTCTTGGGGTTTTTCTATATAAGCATGCAAGGCGGTATACGTGCGCAACCTTTACTCTACTGTTTCTTTGTGGTATCATGACCACCTGTTCATTAAGAAGGAGAAGTTGCGGTGCTTATACTCGATCTTTTGATGGGGGAATTCCCTGGAGGAACTATCGAAGAAATGCAAAGGAGGAACAGTGCTGGTCTTACAAGATATTTCACCGAGGATGGTGAAGCTGTTCGCCAAAACCCGAATGACACCTTTACGTACGGAAGGTTCGACCGTTTGGGGCAGTTCGTTCCTTTCAAGAATAACGCAGAACGTCAGCGGTACAAACGCGAAAGAGAGCTTCTTCGCAAGAAGCAGGTAGTCCCCCTCTCTACTACGAAGACAGGTCGAAGGAGAAAATCACCCATCGCTGGGTAGGTCTTCGGTTAGGTTATTAAAAGCAAATACCATTTTTTACGAGTCGAGTGTTCACGCTCGGCTTTTTTATTGTGTTTGGTATACTTGTTCGCATGAAGATAGTCTCAATGAATGTTAACGGTATACGTGCCTTCCACAAGAAGGGAGCTTTCGCAGAACTTGTTTCGCTTAATGCTGATATTATTGGTATTCAAGAAACGAAGGCGGTAGAAGATCAGCTTTCGGGAGAGCTCACCTCCCCTTCTGGGTATCACGCATACTTTGATAGCGCCACCGAAAGAAAAGGGTATTCTGGTGTTGCGGTGTATACAAAAGTAGAACCAGAGAAGGTGGTGCGTGGACTCGGTATCACAGAGATGGATCACGAAGGAAGACTCCTTCAGCTTCATTTTAAGGATTTTATTTTTGTTACGTGTTACTTTCCAAACGGAGGTCGCGACGAAGAGCATTTTCAGTTTAAGCTTCGTTACTATAAAGAATTTTTGAAGCTCATGAAACAATTAGAAAAGAGTAAGCCTGTTATTTTCTGCGGAGATTTAAACGTTGCTCATAGAGAGATAGATCTTGCTCGTCCAAAAGAAAATGCGAATCAAATAGGATTCCTTCCTGTTGAACGTGCGTGGGTGGATGAAGTAGTAAGTGAGGGGTTCCTCGATACATTTCGTACACTTCATCCTGATGAAGTGAAGTATAGTTGGTGGGATCAGAAGACAAGGGCACGTGAGAGAAACGTAGGATGGAGAATCGACTATGTGTTCGTGAGCGAATCGCTTAAAAATAAGGTTAGCGTCGCAGATATTCTCACCAACGTTACAGGGAGCGATCATGCACCGGTCACGGTTACTCTCTCGTAAGAAAAAACCATCGAGACTTCAAGTCTCGATGGTTTTTTTATCATTATTATTCTTTTGTTGAAGAAAAGAGTGATTTGATGGAGTCAATGATGGAGGAGGTGAAGTTTTTTTGGTCTTCTCTAAGCTCTTTCTTTGTTTCCCTGGCGTCTTCTTTTACTTCCTTTATTTCTTCTTTGGTTACCTCGTAGAGTTCTCTACATGATTTTATATCGGTATTAAAGGTGTTCCAGATGGTTTTACGTGCTTGAGTGAGGGTGTTTTGGGCTTGTTTTGCACTTGCTTTATAGTCTTCTACAGAGTTTTTTATTGCAGACTTCTTTTCCTTTTCATTGGCAATGGCAACAACTTTTTTCTCGGCGTCCTTACGGGTAAGGAGGGCGTTGTTCATAGTTGTGTTGTACTCTGTACGAACTTCAGCAAGGGCATTGTCTCTCTTTTCTATTGCATCTTGAGAACACGAGGTAAAGGTGGTTGTCTGCTCTTGTGGAAGAGAGGTTGATTCACTTTCTTTTGTTGGAGAAGAAGGTGTATCCTCTGCGTAAGAATACAAAGGAACAAGGACAAGGAGGAGTCCTGTCACAAGAGAGTATTTTTTAAGTGTCGTTATCATGGTGATGCTTGGTTACATGTTATGGAAGAGAAATCTCTTGCATCACCATATCTGAATCTTCTTGGTCGAGGTGTGCTTCGAAAACTTGAATTTGAGAGTCTACTTCATAGTAAGGGTTGTTTTCTGCTTCTTTCCCAAGCGTATCCTGAGAAATAGAAGCTGGTAGAACAGCTATTACAATAGCACACACAGTAACAATCTGCGTGAAAGCGAGCCATCTATACGGGGAACGTACCGCACGTCCCTCTTTAAGTTTTTGTTGCTCTGGTATTTGAGAAAGTATTGCTTGAAAATAGGTTTCTGACGGCGATACGTTCTCCTTATACATGGACAAGGCTTTCTCTATGTGTGATGTAAGGTTAGTGTCCTTCATTGAGATGTGTGGTGAGCACGCGGAGTTTTTTGAGTGCGCGCTCTTTTATCTTACGAATCGTTGGTTCTTCTTTTGAGAGAATCACCGCGATTTCTTTATACTCAAGCTCGGCGTAAAAGTAGAGACGTATTACTTCTTGTTCGTCGTCAGTTAAACGAGGAAGGAAAGAGTTAATAGTGTCTGCTAGATTCCTAATGTGAATGTCATCGAGGAAAAGATCATCTTCTTTGAGTGTATCAAGAAGTGTTTCGTCGAATGGTTCAAAGGTTTTCTTTTCCCAGTGGTTGATGAGAAGACGCTTCGCTATTGTGTAAAGGTACGCAAGAGGAGATTTTTCAGGTTCATAGGAGTCTAATGCTTCATAGAACTTGAGAAATGTTTGCTGACAAATATCATTTGTGAGCTCTTTATCGCTACTTTTCGAAAAAACATAGCGATACAAGGGGGTATAGAGAGAGGTGTACAAAGAAGCAAAAGCCTCTTGGTTCCCTTTTTTTGCAGAAAGAATAAGCTTTCGCAAGGTTTCTATGTCCCCCGTACTTACTATAACAGGCGAGTTGTTATTTTGTGACAGCATCGATTCCAGGTAATGTACCAGATGCAAGGAAGTCTAGCATGGCACCACCCCCAAGGGAAACAAAGGTGAATTTTTCGAGAAGGCCTAGTTTGTGGGCAACAGTCACCGTGTCCCCTCCTCCTATGTAAGAAGTTACCTTAGAAGACGCTACTGCGTTAAGTACCTGTTCGCTTCCGTAGAGCCAGCCTTTTTCGTAGAGACCAAGAGGCCCGTTCACAATAACAGTGTTAGAAAGATTCATAATCTGAGAAAGCATTGCGACGGTAGCTTTCCCACAATCAACCACCACCCCATCCTTTGGAATCTTCGTTATTGGTACGGTTTCTCCTGTTGCGAGGATGACATCTTGTGGTGTAAGAAGAAGTGGGTGCTTCACGAATGTTTCTGGAAGATGGTATGCAGGGTCGTAGAAACTCTGACCTATCTCAAGACCGAGTTCTTTCCATATGTTGTGCACCATTGCACCCCCAACGAACACCTTTACCCCCTTGTCGAGATATTGACGGATGAGATTGAGTTTGGTGGAGATCTTCGCACCTCCTACGATGAAGAGCGCTGGTGGGTTAGGAGTAAGCGCCTTTGAGAGATGTTCAAGCTCTCTTGTCATTGTTGGACCGAAGTATGAAAGCATGGTAGACCCAAGTCCGACAACACTTGCGTGCTCTCTGTGAGACACCGAGAAAGCATCGTTAATGAAGATATCTCCAAGTGACGCAAAGCCTGCAACAAGAGATGAGAGATTCTCTGTTTCCCCCGGGAAAAGTCTTACATTTTCAAGAAGTATTCCCTTTTCTTCTTCAAGTTCACGTGATCGCTCTGCGAGTTCCTGACAATCAAGCGAAGGATTGAAGGTGAGGAAAGGAAGCTGTTGTACTGCGTGGTCAGCGACAAGTTTAAGACTCTCACCTTTTTCTCCAAAATGAGACATGACGATTATCTTCGCTCCTGCTTGTGAAAGTTTAGTAAGAAAAGGAACAGTAACATTAAAACGACTAAAATCGCTTATCTTGCCATCGCTTACGGGAAGATTCCAATCAACGCGAACGATAACCCTCTTTCCTCTAAGTGTTCTTGTGTCAGGAGCTACATGCTCTCTCCATGTGGTGTTCATATATGTGTGCTAAAAATAAATGATAATAAATCAGGGTTTGTATGTCTTAAAGTATAGCTACTTTGTGTGTGTTCTAGAAATGATATCGAAGAATGTGGTGCTATCTTGCGATGCTCGGCCGATAAGGAGGCCGTCCACCCCACCCTCTTTTAGAAATCCCTGTGCGGTGTCCTTGGTAACGGTGCCACCGTAGAGAATGTGTACTTTCTTCGCGTAGTCGATACCCGCAAGGGATGCGAGTGCGCGACGTATCGCTATCACCGCCTCGAAGCATTCGCTTGTGGTTGCTGGGTTTCCAGCACCAATTGCCCATATTGGCTCATACGCCACGATGAGATTCTGGAAGAATTCGCGAGGAATTTCTTTAAGAGTTTCCTTTATATCTCCCTCGAGTTCCTCCAAGTACTTTCCTTCCTTGTCTCGTGTGTGCTCGCCAACACAAAAGATGACAGGGAACTTTATGCTAAGGGCACTTTGTAACTTTTTCATTCTCTCCTCCCTCTTTTCTCCCCCTGCGCGCACCTCGCTGTGACCAATGAGGGTGAAGGCGGTACCGCTTGATAGAAGCTGTGTTGCGGTTGAACCCCCGGTGGTCTGACCTACAGTAAGACCGTGGATGGTCTCTGCTCCAATGTATCCATGGTGAGCAAGAGGAAGAACATGCGGAATAAAAATCTCAGGAACTGCTATATAGTAAGACTTTTTTGGGAGTTTTACTTTGGTTGCGGTTAGTTTTTTCTCTAGAGATTTGATCAGTTTTACGGCGTCGTCTTTTGTTTCTGGGGTTGCTTTCCAGTTACCAACGATGATGGGAAGTGTTCTTTTTATCATGTGAAAAAGTATATCATGAAGTATTTTCTTTTTTTCATCATTTTACTTAATTAAGTGTTATAATTGCCGGTATATGACTACAACGATTTTCGAATTTATTAAGAAATACTATGGGATGCTCCATACATTTTTGGTGAGACACAAGACGTACTCCACGGTACTCTTTTTATTAACAGTGGGTGTTCTCCTCTTCTCTGTCTTTGGTTCTGTGGAACAAGGAGATGATACATATACCGTTACTTCCGGAGATGTTGCGCAGTATGTGAAGGTGACAGGGTCTGTACAAGCATCCAGAGACGCTTCGCTTTCATTTCAGACAGGAGGTCAGGTTGCATATGTCTCCGTAAAAGGAGGAGACAAGGTAACAAAAGGTCAAGTATTGGCAACGCTTCAAGCAGGAGAGCTCCAAGCTTCTCTTCTTCAGGCGGAAGCGCTTCTTGCTAATAAACAAGCGTCATATCTTCAACTTGAAGGAGGTGCAAGAAAAGAAGAGCTTGCTATTAAAGAACAAGCGGTAACAAATGCGGAAGCGTCGCTCTCACAGGCATACTTCGCTCTTCCCGAAGAGATACGTAATGTTGATGCGGTAACATCAGACGCTCTTAAGAACAAGTTCTCTGACATGTTCGTCTACACTGGGTCTTCTTATGTTCTTTCTTTTTCTTCCTGTGATCAGACTTTGCAAAACGCCATTGAAACAAAAAGAACCAAACTCGAAGATGCAATGATTACTTTCCAAAAGAAAAGCTCCTCAGTTTCAGCGCTTTCTTCTTACGAAGTCCTCGATGACGCATTCAACGCTTCATATCAAGTGGCGGTGCTTTCAAATGATCTTGTTAACGATATTTCTTCCCTTCTTCTTCTTTCATGTAGTACTTCTAACACAGGACTTAACACGTACCGCACTACGCTTAGCACAGTGAAGACAAGCATGACCACTCTTTTCTCAAGTCTCACCGCGAAACGCGCAACACTCGTGACTGCAAAGAATGCGTACAACCAAACGAAGCGTGACCTTGAACTCTCAAAGGCGGG
>CAZCQX010000021.1:0-1892 GCA_964500955.1 uncultured Candidatus Saccharibacteria bacterium
TGGTTTTTATGGAGATAAAACAGTAGGGGCGGTGAAAGACTACCAAGCGTCAACCGGTCTCCCTGTGACTGGTATGGTGTATAATTTCACCCGTGAGGCTATACGTGCGGAGAGTTGCCGGTAGTGTTTGGGGTTTTTAGTAGGTATCTAGTTTAATATTAAAAAACAACATCAAAAAGATGTTGTTTTTTATTCATGTAGATTAAAAAACCTTGGATTCATTTTTACGTACTTATCCCCACGGGGGAGTAGATATTCCTAAGAAAGAAGGTATACTTGATATATATCTATTATGAAAAAATACTTTTTAGTAATCTTTTTGTCTGCTCTCACTATTACTAGTACTAATGCTGAAAGTGTTGTAAATAATACACAGTGCACTGATATTACTTACTTTTTAAGAACGGGCTCTAGTGATCGATATACTCAAGGGCAAGTAACGAAGCTTCAGCAGTTTCTTATTAATAACGGATCTAGAAATTTGTCTGCCACTGGTTTTTTCGGAAGCAACACCTCTAAAGCCCTAAAATCTTTTCAAGCTAAGAATGGGATTTCTCCTTCTGGTATGGTTGGTCTAGTTACGCAAAAGTTCATCAAAGAGAAAACATGCACTAATGCATCATCTATTTCAACACCAACACCACCAGCCTCAGTATCATTCTCTACTTCTATATACACAACTACAACCCCAGTATTTTCTAATATTATTGAGGCAACTCTTGCGATTGTTGGTAAAGCTTTAGGTAGTCTTAATAGAGTAGTTCAGTATGATGTAACATATACGAATGCTCAGAGTATTCTTTTGAATAGTAGTCATGTTCAACTTATCGGAGAAGGCTCTGCAGGTTGTGTCGTTAATGTTACAACCCCTCCTGAACGTGCAGATGTTAGAAATATTACCATTTCTGGGTGTAAAGGTGTTGGACCAGTATCATTTATCATAAAAGCTGGGTCAGCTGTTGATTCGCAAGGGTTACCTTCAAAAGCTTTCGGTACATCAACAGTAGCATTGATTTCTAACCCACTAGAAGGTGTTGCTATTTCAAAAGTAACAAGATCGTTTACTTCAAATGGAAAAAATTTAGAATATGATGTATATCGTCCGATAGACTGGAATACGAGAAGTAAAATGCCCTCTCTTATTTGGGTTCATGGAGGAGGGTGGAGAGGTGGAGATACAACGGGAGATGAGGTTCTTGCTAGAGAGACCGCAAAACTCGGAGCGACAGTTTTTGTTCCAAATTATGCAACCGCAACCAACCCATATGTCGCAATGGGGGATGTTGATAATTTTGTAAAAAAAATATCTAATGAGGCTTCGGAATTTAATATTGATATAGCAAAAATAAGTATAGGGGGTGGTTCAGCGGGTGGACATCTTGCACTCAATCAGGTAGCTAAAAGTGGTAATAATTTTAATTGTGCGATCGGCTTAGCGGCTCCGGTGGACTTATTTGGGTTATATGCAGACTCATTAGATTATCCATTGTCTTCTGACTTGATTAAAGAGGTTTTTGGGACTGATGGTGCTTATTTGAAAAGTCTTTCACCTGTTTATACCGCATCACTGATTAATAGAAAAACAAAGATAGCTTTACTTCACGAGACATTAGACAATATTGTTCCTATTAAATATACAGAAAAATTTGTAAGCGCTATAAAAGCAGATAATCGTGACGTTGATATTACAGAAAATTATCATTCTGAGTATAATCAGTACCCAATTAAAGCAAGACCTGAACAAGCAACACATGTTTTTTCTGAAACGGAAATACCAGAACTAGTACGTTCATATTTTTATGCTAAGTGCATGAATCCTAATTCTTCAGTGATACTCCCTGCTACACCACTCCCAACTGTCTCATTGTCTGCAAATGGTAACCCTGTAGCAA
>CAZCQX010000021.1:1992-7961 GCA_964500955.1 uncultured Candidatus Saccharibacteria bacterium
TGTGACCAACGGTACAGTATCTCTTGTCTGGGGGAGTACAGGGGCAACATCGTGTACATTAAACGGTGTAACAGTACCATCGTCCGGCACTCAAACTTTTACTGGAGTTACATCTGGTTCATTCACATATCAATGTAGCAATACAACAGGCTCTACATCTCTAGGGTTTGCTACAGTGGTTCCTGCTACACCACTCCCAACTGTCTCATTGTCTGCAAATGGTAACCCTGTAGCAAATGGTGGAGTTATTACTGTGACCAACGGTACAGTATCTCTTGTCTGGGGGAGTACAGGGGCAACATCGTGTGATTTAAATGGTGCTACTGTTCCAACATCTGGAGTACAGACATTTACTGGAGTGACATCTTCTAGTTTTATCTATAGATGTACGAATGCGTCAGGGTCTAAGTCTATTATGTTTAGCACAGATGTTTCATCTTCAGGTGTGTCTACTCAAGCACCGTCTATGTCTAGTCTTAATTTTGTAACACAGACAGCAAATTCTGTGCGCAAAGATGAAGTGTTTACTATTAAGTGGACTGGTATACATACAGATTATTTTGAGTACAATGTTAACTATGGAGCAGTATATAGTCGACTTACAGGAAATAGTTGGACCGGTTCCCTTGCTTCTGATCCAACGATTAACCCAGGGAATACATATACTGTTGGTGTTCGTGCATGTAATAATTCTGGTGTTTGTAGTTCCACATTATACAAATCACTAAGTGTTACAGCACAGGTTTTGTTATCAGAATGTACTACCGCACAAAGCAATAGAGGTTCTAACGGTCAATCCTTTGACTGTAAATGCTCGCCAGATTTTGCTATAGGTACAATATGGGGAACAGGAACATATACAGATGATTCAAATATTTGTACCGCAGCAATGCATGCAGGGAGTATTACTAGGACTACTGGAGGAAATGTAAGGTACACAGTGTCTGCTGGCCAATCTTCGTACTTAGGTACCACAAATAACGGGGTAACATCCGCTTCTTACGGAGCGTGGGAGGGGAGTTATGTTGTTGGAGTAAGTCCGATTTCTCTCCAGAGTGAGAGTGGGTTACTGACATCGAAGATTTCAAAAGGGTTAGTGCTTGGAAAATATGTTACATGTGTTAGCTTAACAACTAATTTACATAGAGGGTTTGAATCACCACAAGTAAAAAGTTTACAGACTTTTCTAATACAAAAGGGGTATTTATTCGATAACGTAACAGGTTTTTATGGAGATAAAACCGTACAAGCTGTGAAAGGGTATCAAATGAGTAAAGGTCTCCCTGTGACTGGTATGGTGTATGATTTCACAAGGGAAGCGATAAAGGCGGAGAGTTGTCGATAGATAAGAGTTAGAATATAGATAGACAAGGAAAGCCTGTATGAAGTCGAAGACTTCATACAGGCTTTCCCGTCCGGGTTCTATGTTCTAAAACCCCATATATTTCAATCTTTTAACTAAAGACTTTCACTGTAAGAGTGCAAGATTGTTTTATTTTATGGGATATAGAGATTCTCTTTTGTTGGTTTCTGGAAATGTCGACTAGGGGCTTCTTTTGTGGTATACTTGTTAAATTATGAAAACAATTAAGGCTATTTTAACCGACCGTGGACTTCGTAACCGAATCTTCTTCGTTATTGGAATCCTTCTTATTACTCGAGTGCTTTCCGCTATTCCTATTCCAGAAGTTGACGCATCACAACTCGCTTCTCTTCTTGCTAGTAACCAGGTGTTTAGTTTCCTAAACGTATTGTCTGGCGGAGGTATTGCAAGTTTCTCTATCGTGATGCTTGGTGTCGGTCCTTATATTACCGCGTCGATTATTATGCAACTTTCTACCGTACTCTCTCCTCGCCTTAAGGAGATGTATATGGAAGAAGGAGATCTCGGACGTCGTCGCTTCGTTCAGTATGGACGCTTGCTCTCACTTCCTCTCGCCGCGATACAGGGGTATGCACTCCTTGTGCTCCTCATGAGACAGAACGTTCTCCCTCAGATGGGCGGAGTTGAGCTTGGGTCAAATCTTATCATTATTACCGCTGGAACCATGCTCATGATGTGGCTTGGAGAGCAGATCAATGAACGTGGTATTGGAAACGGGGTTTCGCTTATCATTTTCGCTGGTATTGTCTCTGTGCTCCCTCAAAAAATTGGTCAGTTCATGCTCACCTTTGATGTTTCTCAGATTCCTATGCTTGCCGGCATGTTCGTGCTCGCTATCGCGGTTATCGCAGGTATTGTGTACGTCACAGAAGCAGAGCGTCCAGTTCCTGTGACCTATGCGAAGCAGACACGTCTCGGTCAGTCATCTAATGGGTTCGGGGCAACGAGCTATCTTCCTATTCGTCTCAATCAAGCAGGGGTTGTGCCTATCATCTTCGCCATCTCTATTCTTATCTTCCCACAGCTTATTGCACAGCTTCTTTCCAACTCACCTAACACTTCTCTTCAGAGTGTTTCAAGGGCTATCGTTGATGCGGTGAACAATCAGTGGATTTATGGAGGTGTGTACTTCTTCCTTGTGGTTGCGTTTACGTATTTCTATACTGCGGTGACCTTTGATCCACAAAAGACTGCTGACAATCTTGCGAAGAATGGTGCATTTATTCCAGGATATCGTCCTGGCCAATCAACCGCAGACTATATCGGATATGTGCTTGCACGTGTAACCCTTTTCGGAGCACTCTTCCTTGGAGTTGTTGCGGTGCTTCCTCTTATTGTTCAGGGTATTACAGGCGTTTCTACGATTGCGGTTGGTGGAACATCTCTTCTTATTGCGGTGTCCGTGGTGCTCGATGTGATCAAGAAGATAGATGCTCAGCTTTCAATGCGCGAGTACTAATTTGTTTATATTTTGACGAAGTACTGCGTTGCAGAAAATTTTTTCTCCACGCGACGTACAGTAGTACGTCTTGGTTGTAAAAATTTTCTGCGCCTTGTTCTTCATTCAAAATCTAAAAAATTAAATATCTTTGTTTAGCAACACAAAAGCGCACGCCGTAGGCGTGCGCTTTTGTCTAAGAATAAAGAAAATGTTTCTATAGCAAATAGCATCCCTTCCGTGGTAGTATTACAGTATGAATAAAAAGTTCTACATTCTCATAGGTCGTTCAGGTGGAGGAAAGGGAACACAGGCTGCACTCCTTAAAAATGTCCTTGAAGAAAAAGGTCTACATAATGTGGTGCATATCACTACAGGTGGAGGGTTCCGCGATTTTATTAGAAGTGATTCGTATGTTGCATCCCTTGCTCGTTCTGTAAATGAGACAGGAGGGCTTCAGCCTGAGTTTCTTGCAGTGTGGAACTGGTCTAATATTTTCATCAATCTCTTGAAAGGTGGAGAAACTGTTATCTTAGATGGAGCCCCTCGAAAACCCTTCGAGATAGGGGTGCTCCATAGCGCTGTTACATTTCTTGGATATACTGAACCAACAGTGATATATCTTGATGTGACAGAACGTGTTTCTCGAGATCATATAAAGACAAGAGGAAGAGATGATGATCTTGATGAGACTGATGTCTCGCGTCGAATGGAATGGTTCGAAACAGACGTGCTCCCAACCCTTGAGGTGTACCAACACGATCCTAGGTATACTGTTGTTCATATCAATGGTAACCAGACAATAGAGGACGTACACAAAGAGATACTTCAAAAGCTCGACCTCATCTAACAAACATTTCTTTTTTCTTAGTTTTATCTCATTATGAAATACAATATTAAACTTAAAAACGAACACGATATACAACTTCTTCGTGAATCAGGTCGTCGCCTTTCGGAAGTCTTAACTGCGGTAGCGAAAGAAGTAAAACCTGGTGTCTCAACGAAGTATCTCAATGATTTTGTCTACAAAATGATTACTGATATGGGGGACAAGCCAGCCTTTCTTAACTATAAGCCTTTCGGTGCTGCGTACCCATACCCTGGAAGTATCTGTATTTCAGTAAACGAAGAAGTGGTGCACGGTATTGGGAGCGCTGATCACGTTCTCGAAGAGGGTGATATCGTCGGACTCGATGGGGGAGTGAATCATAAGGGAATGATATCGGACAGTGCGCGTACGGTTCCTGTGGGGAAGATTAGCAAGGAGGATGAAGATCTTCTTCGTGCTACAAAAGAAGCGCTTAATGCAGGGATAAAGGCGGCTAAGTGTGGCAACTATGTAAATGATATTTCAAAAGCGATAGAAAAAGCAATACCTAAGAAATACGGTATCGTGAAGATTCTTTCAGGGCACGGGGTTGGGTACAAGGTCCACGAGGAGCCGTATGTTCCTAACTTCGATGATGGAATAAAGGGGCCTAAGTTGGTACCTGGTATGGTGCTTGCGCTTGAACCAATGGTGAACATGGGAACTGATGACGTATATCTTGCAGAAGATGGGTATACGTTTATTACCGCAGACCACAAGCGTTCCGCTCACTTTGAGCACACTATTTTGATTACCGAAGGGGAGGCAGAGGTACTCACGAAGTACGAGTAGAGTAAAAAGCATATAGCGTACAGTAGCCTTTAGCTTTTAGCTGTTGGCTGTTAGCTAACCCCCGCGAAGCCTTCGGCTTCGCGGGGTTCTGTATTTCTAAAAGCTCACCGCTAAGATCTAAAGGCTAACAGCTTACTACACGCTATACGCTGTACGCTACACGCTACAACCCCTCTACCAAAAGTATTAAAAATTTGCTATACTTACCCCATCAGCCCGTTCCCGTGGCTCATTTTTATTGAAACGACTCGGTAATACAGTCGTACTATTCCTAATTATTTATATTTATGTCACCAGAAGCAGCACTTTATATTGCAAAAGCTATGACCATCCTCGCGATGCTCAGTACCGCCCTTGGACAAGGGTACCTCGTTGGTAAAACAATGGAAGCTATCGGACGTAACCCAGACATCGAAGGATCTCTCTTTTCTAAGATGATCATCGGTGTTGCTATGACCGAAACAACAGCGATTTTCGCACTCGTTGCATTCTTCCTTCTTGGTTAATTTTTCGTTTGGTCTTTTCTGACCAACCGAACCCTTTCGTATGTCTCAAGTACTTACTATTCTTTCTTCTGTTGGGTTCAACTGGCACGTTGCCTTGGCGAACTTCGTGAACTTCCTTATCATCCTCTTCGTGCTCAATGTGCTTTTCTTCAAAAAAATAGGAAAAGCCATCAACGAGCGTCATGAGGTGATAGAAAAAGGACTTTCACAAGCAAGCGATGCAGAAAAAGCTCTCAAATCTGCCGAAGAAGAAAAACACGCAATCATTCAAGAAGCAAAAAAAGAAAGTCACACCATTCTCTCAAAAGCTGAAGAGGAGGCTAGTCTTCTTGCGTCTTCCATGAAAGAGAATGCAGAAAAAGAAATCAAGGCGAAGTTAGACGCGGTGTCTGAAAAAGAAAAGAATCTCTCAGCTTCCGTTGAAAAAGAATTTATGCAAAAAGCTCCTGCGCTTGTTGCTGAACTCTATCGCGCAACACTCGAAAAAGAAATGACCGCTTCTAAGAACGACGCGTTCATTATGCGTAACTAATAGCACTCCTCATGTCTCTTTCTCAAAAAATAGCCACATCAGTATACACACACAAGATAAGCGCAGAGGAACTTTCTTCTGTGCTTAAGAAGTACAAGATGTCCGCGCTTCTTCCAGAGATAAAAAAGATACTCAATGTGCTAGAAAGAAAAGACAGAGAGGGGAGAGAAATGAAAATCGAAACACCATTCCCGCTAGGAGATGAAGCACTCCTTCACCTGAAAAAGAAAGTTGCCGGAGAAGATGTCCACCACAGGATCGTTATCAATAAAAACCTTCTCGCTGGATGGAAAGCGACACACAATAATACACTGTATGACGCAAGCGCAGAAAGAATTATTAAGCAATTTATAAGCAAATAAACACCATGTCAGTAGAAAAAATCATCAAAGAACTCGAACAAAAAATCGCAACACTCGAAACAGAAATGGAAGTGAGTGATATCGGAA
>CAZCQX010000022.1:0-7746 GCA_964500955.1 uncultured Candidatus Saccharibacteria bacterium
TTGTTGATGATGACGGCGTTGGTGGTGGTGTTACCGACATACTTCGTGGCACAAAAGGATTTAATGCCAACTCCTCACCTGTAGAAATAGGACTGACCCAGGTTCAGATTTCTCAAGGTGTAGCACACCCTAAGTTCATTAAAGAAAACTATCGCAACTTAAAAACCCAATGTTCTTATAAACTTGCCGAATATGTTAACAACCACAAAATAGCGATTAGGCTTGAGGGTGAAGACCGACAACTACTCATAGCCGAACTTGAACAGATTAAACGAAAAGACCCAGACAAAGAGGGTAGATTAGAAATCGAAAGCAAAGATAAAGTTAAAGAAATACTTGGTCGTTCTCCAGACCTAGCTGATGTATTTGTAATGAGGATGTGGTTTGAACTAAGGCCAATAGAAGAGATTACACCGCAGGATATGCTGGCTCTTTGGAGGGCAAGACAGGCTAATCAAAACAACCAAGCTCGTTAGTCTTGCTTGTCAAGCAAAAATGTGTTATAATATAGCGAGTTAAAAACTAATCTTATTATATGGACAAAGAGAAACAATTATTTAGCCAAATTCAAGAAATTGTTGGTGGATATAACACAAAAGAGGTTGACCTTGCCGATGGCCTTAAACACAATCTATACCAAACACTAAGAACGATTGAGTTTTATTCTAATTCTCGTTATTTAAATGGCCAAAAAGATACACTTGGCCGCGAAAAACCCTTCAATAACATAAACACTTTCCGTGTAAATGTTGCCTATCGTGCTACCGACTTAGACCTCAAAGATATTCAGATTGTTGCAGATGACATTACAGACCGAGGAAATCTATTGAAGGCAACCATATTATCCAAAGAGGCTTATAAATGGGGTAAAGAAAACGGGTTATCAGAATTCCTAAACGACTTTGCTTATACTCGCCCTAAATATGGTTCTGTAATTGTTAAGAAGGTTGTAGAAATTGAAGAAGACGGTTCGGAAGAGCTTGAGTTAGAGGTCTGCGCTTGGCAAAATATGGTTATTGACCCGACAAACTTTGAAGACGGCATTATTGTAGAACGACACTTCTTAAAACGACACGAATTAGCTGAGAAAAAAGATGTTTGGGATAACGTTGAAGAACTATTAAACAAAACTAAAAAACAAAAGGAGGACATCGAGGTGCTAGAAGTTCACGGATACTTCCCAGAAAGTTCTGACCCAGACGCAAGTGGTAATGACGATACGGTATTCAATCGTAAAATGTTTATGATTGGAGTTGTAAACGGCAAGCCAGCGTTTATATTACACTCAGAAGATGAAGACGAGTTACCTTATCGCAAATTAGATTGGAGAAAACAAGACAAACGCTCTCTTGGTGTTGGTGTAACCGAAGACGGTTTTGAGGCACAGGTTTGGACAAACGATTCAATGATTGCAGAAAAGAATGCTATGGATTTAGCTGGCAAGGTTGTTATCAAAACAAACTCTAAGAAACTAGGAAACAACATCCTTGAGGTTGATAACGGAAATGTATTCTACTTGGAAGACGGAAAAGACGCTACCGTAATGAATTTACTTCCTAGTGCTCTACCAAAATATTCAGAGCTAATTCAACGTTGGGACTCTCAATATGAAAGAGTTTCTAGCACATTTAACGCTATTACCGGTGAACAAATGCCATCGGGCACACCTTACCGACAGACAGCTATTCTAAACCAAGAGGCTGGTTCGTTGTTCGACCAAAGACGAGAGGAGGCTGGTATCTTTATTTCAGAAATCTATATGGATTGGATTCTTCCGTTCTTAATTAAAAAGTTAAACAAGGAGCACATACTAACAAGCGAATGGTCAATGGAGGAACTAGAAATGATTGATGATGCCTTCTCCACTCATAAAGTAAACCAGACAGTTATTGATATGATTATCAACGGTGAGGAGGTTGATAACGACATTTACAATGAATTGGTCGAGGCGGAAAAGGCTGTCGCACAAAAGCAAAAGAACATTCGTTCAATTCCAGTTCCTAAAGATTACTTCAAAGACTTTAAATGTTCAGTTTCTGTAATTATTACAAACGAAATGAGAAACAAGGGCGCTATCCTAGAGTCTCTATCAAACATCCTTGCACAGGTTGGAACAAATCCTGCCGTATTACAAGACCCAGTTCTATCAAAAGTATTTTCAGCCATTATAGAAGTTTCTGGTGTGCCTATTTCTCCAGTATCACTACTTTCGGCACAGGCTAAACAGATTTCTCAGGCACAAATGCAACAACCAGTTCAACAGGTTCAACCAGCACAACCAACAGTAACTCAATAATATGGATAAATTACAGGAGTTTCACTTTGATAAAGAAATGATGGAAACCGTTAAGGCTTTTATTGTTTCCGTGTTAGAAGACGAGGCTGTTTCACGTGTAATGAACAAAGAAGATATCTCTGGATTGGCAGACGCCAAATCAGTTTTATTAAAAAGTTTTGACCGCCTTGACGAAATCTACAATGTAGAAAAAGACAAGGAGTCAGTTAATCAATCAAGATAATGCCACTAAAATCAGGAAAAAGTAAATCAGCAATTTCATATAATATTAGAAAAGAGATTGCGTCTGGAAAACCACAAAAACAAGCTGTTGCGATTGCGATGAGTAAGGCGGGTATGACAAAAAAGAAAGTAGAGAAATACCACAAGACACGTGGTAAAATGTAGACAAAACAATATATTTGTGTTATAATATGCACAGTTCGGTTCCAGCTCCGCCCAAAAGCTGACTATTATTAACGGGGGTCGCCCTTGTAAAATACGACTAACTAGGAGATAACCTATGGAAAAAACACATCAGGACGTTGACCTTGAAAACAACGAGGTAGCTTCATCACCTGAATCGCAAGATTCTAACGAGGAGCTTGAAATTTCTTTGGAGGAAGAAACTCAGGAAACAGCAGATACTTCATCAGAACAAACTGATGTGGACTGGAAAAAGGAGGCTTTAAAATATAAAGCAATCCTTGAACGCCAGAACAAGAAAAAAGCAGAGCCTAAAAAGGCCGAAGTTAAGGTGGAAACTCCCGTTGCCACCCTTACCAGAGAAGAAGCAATCTTGATTGCCAAAGGTTTAGACGAAAAGGATTTAGATACTCTAAATGCTGTCGCTAAAGCAAAGGGCATTACTCTTTCACAGGCAAAAGACGATGAGTTGTTTGTGGCTTATCAAGAAAAGAAAGAGAAGGAACGCAAGAATGCTGAATCAAAACTTGGCGCTTCAAAAGGTGCATCTGTTAAGCGAGAGAAATCTCCAGCAGAAATGACCCCAGAAGAACACAAAGCATACTGGAAAAAATCAATGGGGATTTAGTTTCTCCAGCTCATTAAAAATTTAATAGTAAAAAGGGTTGGGTGAAACATTAAAAAATGGCTTATCCTAAATCTTTGGGATAATAAAATTTCCTCTAATTGACTTAGAAGCCCGATGGGGTAATAAGGCGGAAGCGCAAGCACCGTGAGAGACTAAACGAGGAAACTAATGTATAATTAGATGCGATAGTCCGAACACGAGATATAATATGAAACTCGTGAGCTACACAGAAATGTTGTAGACACCAATATGCATAACAAACCACACACCGAATCAGCCAAAAAGAAAATATCCGAAGCCAAAAAAGCTCAAGGTATAGTTCCTAAGACCGCCTTTAAAAAGGGCTACGTTCCGTGGAATAAGGGTAAAAAATGCCCGTGGACATCTGAACGGAACAGGAAGATGAACCTTAACAGAAAGCCGGAAGAACACTGGAACTGGAAAGGGGGAATTTCTAAGGTTGATAAAAAGATACGCAGAATGCCTGAGTATCTAAAATGGCGAGAAGATGTCTTCATAAGAGACAACTTTACTTGCCAGGACTGTGGAAAAAATAAGTGTTATGTAACAGCTCACCACATAATTTCAATGACATCTATTGTCAAGGCGAATCAAATCAAAAGCAACGCCGAGGCAAGAAAATGTCCAGATTTATGGGACATCACTAATGGTAAAACATTATGTGAGGAGTGTCACAAAAAAACTGATAATTATGCTGGTAGAACTAAAAAATTGGTAGTAACAAACTGACAGATTCGTTCACTTCAACTGACCTTCAGTACCACATTCCTGCGGTTTGGGGCGAAAGATTGAATGATTTTTACAAGACCAAACTCGTTATGGCTGACTTCTTCGTCAACCGAAGCGAGGAATTGGCAGACGGCGGTAATATTCTTTACACCCCAGGTTTGACTGAGATGTCTGCAAATAGCAAATCAAACGCTACTGCAGTTACTCTTAACAGCCCTGCAGAGTCACGTGTCACTTTGACCGTTGACCAGTGGTATGAAGTTTCGTTTAGCATTGAAGACAAAGAAGCAGCTCAGGTCAAGAAGAGCTATGCAATTATGGAAGCTTATGCAAAAAATGCAGGCTACACTATTGCTCGCAAGCTCGAAGTTGCTATCGCTACTTTGTTCTCAGGTTTCTCTCAGACAGTTGGTGCTTCAACCACTAACTTGGCTGACTCAGAAATCCGCGCAGCTATTGCATACCTTGAAACAGCTAACATCGATACTTCTTCTGAATGTGCTTTCTTCCTTTCGACTAACGTCTTCTGGAAACAAGTTCAGAACATCGACAAGTTCTCTCTAGCAATTAACTCACCAGTTAATGACCCAACAGCTAAGAGACCAGCTGCTTACTTGTATGGTATCCCAGTATTCGTTTCTAACAACATTCAATATGTTTCAGGAACAACTGGCCGATACAATGCATTGGCACACAAAGATGCTATTCATTGGGCTACTTCATCTCTAGGTACTGGCGGTTCTAAGGGTGCTATGGTTGGAAAGAATGGTGTTCGTGTTCAATCGAACTACATTCCTGAATACCTTGGTACACTTACTACTGCTGATATTCTTTACGGTGTAATTGAAAACCGCGATACTTCAGGTGTTGCGATTATCACAGCAGCCTAAGGTTGTTTGCTCCTCTCCACTCCAAAACGAGGAAGGGGAGCAAGTTTTGGAAACAACCACCAACCCTCAATCTAACTACTATGCAAAATATACAAGCAAAACTAAAAACAATTAAAAAAGATGTCGTTAGGGGTGGAACTTTTGTGTCTGCAAATCCTGTCAAAACACGGGTGATGATTGATAAAGACGGAAACCAAATAGACCCAAGAACAAAGCAGATAATTAAACCAAACAAATGAAAGTTTATTATGTAAGTAGTGAACTTCAAGGCTGTTATGCTGTTAGGTGTCTATTACCACTCCAAGCTAATGGATGGGATGGTGACCAGACGAGTATTGTCTTTGACCGAAGAACACCAGAAGATAAGGCTAAAGCTGCATTAGACGCTGATGTTATTGTCTTTCATAGACCAGACCACCCAAGCAAACTTGAACTTGCTAAAAAACTTAAACAAGCAGGAAAGAAGATTGTGTTTGATAATGACGACACGGTTAAAGACGATGGCGGTTTCAAGTTTAATGAATTTCTTAACAAGGAAAGATTTGAAAAAGGTATGGCTACCCTCAATAACACAATAGACTCTTTTATTAAAGAGGCTGATTTGTGTACGTGTTCGACTGAATTTCTTGCTGAAGAATATCGTAAGCTCAATCCAAATGTAGAAGTATTACCCAACTGTATTGACCCATTCTACTTTGATAAACCCAAAAGAAACAATAACGGAAAGTTTCGTATTGGTATAGTTGGGTCGATTGCCATTACTGCCGACATTGAAGTTGTAAAACCTATTGTAGAGGCATTACATAAAAAAGACGACATTGAAATTGTGATGTTTTCTATGCCACCACAAAAGCAAGATAAGATTACAAGAGAGCTTTATAAAGATGAATATGAGTTTTGGGAATCTGTGAACATTGAGTGGCATCCTTTTGTGCCGATGGAAGAATATTACGATAAACTAAACGACCTGAGATTAGATGTAATGATTATTCCACGAGCCGACAACTACTTTAATCGTTGTAAGTCAAATGTTAAGTTCTTAGAGGCTTCAATGTTTGAAATACCAGTTATTGCACAGGGCTTTCCTGATAATAACTCGCCTTATGAGCGCAATCCTGATGATGCTAAGCATATGATTATTGTCAAAGATAACAGCAAGTGGGTTGATGAAATATTAAAATTAAAAGATAACAAAGAGCTACGACTAGAAATTGGTCGTAAAGCTCGTGAATATGTTTTGGAAAACTATGACATTGAAAAGAATGCTCATAAGTGGGAAGAGGCATATAAAAAACTATGGCACAAGAAAGACAAGACAATACAGTAGACGAATGCTTACATCCTAGCAACGTGAACTATTGCCGTTTGTATGTGGACTGGATTACCCCAAAAGTTTACGGTCGTGTCTGTGATTTAGGTTCTGGCATCGGTTATCCGACACTTAAATATGCAGAAAAAGATAATGTCAGCGAGGTTATAACAAATGATAAGTATTATGAGGAAGGCAAGACGATAAAACACGCTAAGATATTACGATATGTGGAAACAACTGAGGACTTTCTCAAAAGAGATTTGGGGCAATTTGATTGTATAACCTGCACCGAACACATTGAACACCTTGAAATGCAAACCCAACTAGACCTATTAAACTGGGTCAAGAAGTATTTAAAAGACGGCGGACTATTTCTTGGTTCAATGCCCAATGTAGACCGCTCAATCAATCCGTTCCATATCCAAGAATACACACATAAGCAGTGGCACGCAATTTTAAAAAGACACTTTAAACACGCTGACGTTGTTTTACTAAATAATGACTTATACGTATGGATAGCTCACAACTAGACCCAACACAACAAGTAAGCATAATTATTCCTTGCTATAAACAAGCACACTGGCTTGGCGAAGCGATAGAAAGTTGCCTAAATCAAACAGTTAAACCGCTTGAAATTATTGTTGTTAATGACGGAAGCCCAGATAATACCTCAGAAGTAGCAAAAAAATATCCAGTAAAATTGATTGAAAAAGAAAACGGCGGACTGTCCTCGGCTCGTAATGCTGGTATCAAAGAAGCAAAAGGCTATTATGTATTGACACTAGATTCTGACGACAAATTACACCCAGAGTTTCTTGAACACACGATTGGTGTAGATGATATTGTCGGCGTTGAACAGCAAGAGTTTGGTAATAGTAATACATTATGGCAACCACCGCTTCGTAATCCTAAGTTTGAAAACTTTACCAAACATAATTGTATAAACTGTTGCTCCTTGTATAAAAAAGAAATATGGGATAAAATAGGAGGATACGATGAGAATATGAAAATTGCCTACGAGGATTGGGACTTTTGGCTAAGGGCAACAAAAGCTGGCTATAGCGTGACTGTTGTTAGTAAACCATTATTTTATTATAGAAAACACGGGGCTTCTATGGTAAATGAGGGTATAAAGCGACACGAAGAATTATTAAAATATATGTTAAATAAACACCTATGATAATAGAAAATGACAAGATAAGAGAATATCTCTTACAAAAAGATAAGTTGGTTAAAGAGGGTCGTGAAGTGTCCAAAGAAATTGAGGACATTGAAAAAGAGGTCGCAAAATTAGAAGAACAGGAAAAAGAAATTACTGGAAAAGTGGAACCAAACGACCTAATTGAAGCTGGTAAAAAAATCCGTGATGAAATAAACGCTAAAGTGGAAGAACTTGAAAAGATTGGCAAGCAAATCCACAAGGCAAAGTGGGATGCTATACCAGAGGATATTAAGAAACGACACT
>CAZCQX010000023.1:0-7661 GCA_964500955.1 uncultured Candidatus Saccharibacteria bacterium
GATGATACGAATATCTCCAGAAGCAAGAGGAGGGATGTGGTCGGTTTCGCGTTTTTGGGTATCGGGAAATGTCGAGTATTCAATAATCTCTCTATCTTTGTTTGGTTGGACGTTTTTTCTTTGTGCCCATTTTCTATCGTGTGGTTTCATATAGTTATCATTATTAATGTTAGTGAATAATATTTTGTATAAATTGAATTACATCTTTTTTGTAGGTCTTTGGCCACACTTTGTCTGTATATCTAAACCATTGTTCAATAAAAGAAAATCTAGAAGATGCGTCATAGCTGTATTCTGGAATAATAGAAGTATTTTTATCATTGGTTACATAGATTAAAGAAGGAGAGAAAAGAAATATACCGGGGATTTCTTCTTTAAATTCTTTTACCACCTGATCGTAGGCGCTCAATTTTTCGGTCTCATCTCGAGACTCTCTTAGTATCTCTAAGTTCTGGTCAAGGGTTTTGCTTACGTAGTTAGAAATATTAAGACCGGGATATGTTCTTTGGCTTGAATGCCAAAACGCATAAAGATCAGAAGGTGTTTGTGTGATAGCTCCAAAAAGGAGTACTTGAAAGTCTCTGTCCTTGATAATATTTTGGTTGAGATCTGAGACGTCATAAATTTTAATAGAAGCATCAACTCCAATTTTCTGCCAGTCTGATTTAATCAGTTCAGCAACTTTTTTCATTTCATCGGTATTGGCGGTGGTGAGAGATATCTCCAAAGTAGAAGATGCTTTCTTTATGGTTTTATTGGTGAGGAGTAGTTCACGAGCTTTTTCTGGGTTATACTCAGACGTTCCTTGGTTTGCGTCGAAAGGGTATGGACCATTTAATGTTTTCCCATAACCATAAAATACTTCACGTACAATTCTTTCTTTGTCTATTGCCATCTGTAATGCGAGACGTACGTTTTTATCAGCAAGCGGTGTTGCTTTATTTGGATTGAAAAAGACTGCAAAGGTTCTTGGAAGAAGAGATGTTTTTATTGATGAAGTTGCAACGGAAAGGGTGGTGATTTTTTCTGGGCTTATGCCGTGAACTCTTTGGATATCTCCGTCGGTGAAGGCTTTAAGTAAGTACTTCTCGTTCTGATAGGTAGAGATTGTGATTGTTTGTAAGTAAGGTCTACCTAGGGTGTAATGCTTGAAAGCCTCAAGTTGAAGTTCTGTAGGGATGCCAGACTCTGTGACAACTTTTTGTAGCATGTAAGGCCCTGCTCCTATGGCTCTCACATTGAGGTCACTTAAACTAAACTGGTCTTCATTAAGATTTTTCCAAATATGTTTTGGAATAATACCAAGAGATAATGTTTCCATAAATAGAGGAAATGGTTTTTTGAGAACAAAAGTAAGTTCTTTTGTGCCGGTTATTTCAACATCTACACCTTCCCACTCAACTTTATGAGGACTTTTAATAATCGGGTTCTGTACTTTGTCTACAGTAAAAGCAATATCTTCTGAAGTGACAGGTTTTCCATCATGGAACCGAGCGTCATCTTTGATCTTTACAACGTATCTTAGACCGTCTTCGCTTTCTTGAATTGAATCAGCAAGATCAAGAACAACCTCACCGCCTACTGTTTTTTTAGTAAGGCCAGCAAATATAACCGCAACCAAATCTTTATCTTGATCTGTAAGCGCTAGAACTGGGTTGATGAAACGAGGGGTTCCTACGAGTCCTTCTTTAATCGATCCTCCATACACAGGTACAGTAACTAGAAAACGATCGTTAATAATAGCCAAAGATGTAAAAAAAGAGATACACGCAAAGAAACAAAGCACCCAAAGTGTAAGCACTTTCTCCGGAGACATTGTCTTATAAAGGGAGTTTATTTTTTGGAAGGCTCTATTCTTTTTGTACAAGAAACGAATATCCATAGTGTGGTATTTTACTTATCACACACCACTTCTGCTTCATATAAAGACTGTGTTGTTTTTTAGACAACATGAGAAGGGAAGTGGTGTAGGGAAATAAAATATTTTGTTGTTACTTAACAACAGTATACAAGATGGAAGCAGCGAAAAGGAACGCTACCACTACCGTTATACGGTGTAAAACTTTTTCAGCACCTCTTTTTTCGTATGATGCGCCATTGGCACCATCAGCGCTAAAAGCCCCTGAAGCATCAGTGTTTGCTTTTTGAACAAGTACAAGCGCGATTAAGAGAATTGCCAGAACTAACTGTGAAATAAATAGCAATTTAAACATGTACCTAAGTATAGCATATCTCTGTCTTTGTCGCAATAAAATAGGGAAGGTGTACGTCGAGTAATTATAGAGTAGTAAGTAGGCGGATTTCGTCGATGCTTATTGTCTTCTCATTATTTCTTGTGGAAGTTTTTCCTTTAATTACAAGGGGTATATCTTGCACTACTGCTTCTTTATATTTTTTGTAGGTTTCAGGAAAGACGGCAACCTCAACAGTTCCTGTGTAGTCTCTTACACGAAGAAGAGCCATCTTGTCACCCTTTTTTGTAACAGTGATTTTTATGGACTCTATAATTACCGCTAAGGTGACTTCTCTTCCGTCCGGAATGTCGTGGTGCAGTTTTTGAATATCAATCCCACGACTAAGTATTTTTTCTTTCCACGGATCAAGGGGGAACCCAGACACAAAAAGTCCGAGTAGTTCTTTTTCCCAAGAAAGTTTTTGTTTTTGTGTCGCAGGAGGTGTTGGTTTCATGGTGAAGGAGGCGTCATTAGCAACCTCAAAGAGACTTGTCTGCAGTGCGTTGTCTTTTACTACATGTTTATGAAAATCAAGAATACTGTCTAAATTGTAGAGAATCTGATTTCTTTCAGCGAAACTGTCGAGCGCACCACACATGGTGAGGGCTTCTAAAGATTTTTTGTTAAGATTCTTGTGCGTTATTCTTCTTATAAAGTTTTCAAACGAAGAATACGGACCGTTCTTTAATCGCTCCTCAATGATTGCGTCGGAAATATCAACACCAAGATTTTTTACTGTGTATAATCCAAAGCGTATTTGCTCTACGTTATTCTTATCTTTAGTAATACTGAATCCTCCAATACTATGATTGATATCAGGAGGGAGTACTTCAATACCCATTCGCTTACATTCCAAAACTATTTCTGATATCTTTTCAACGTCACCACTTTCATTAGAGAGTACCGCTGTCATGTAAGCAACAGGGTAGTTTGCTTTCATATATGCTGTTTGGTATGCAACCCTACCATAACTTGCGGCGTGTGCTTTATTGAATCCATACGCAGCGAAGGGTTCAATCTGAGACCACAATTCGTTACTCTTTTTTTCTGACAACCCATGCTCAAGAAAACCTTGCAAAAGTTTTTCTTTTTGTGCTTGCATTTCTGCGGGAATTTTTTTACCCATAGCCTTTCTTAGTTTATCTGCTTCAAGCCATGAGTACCCAGCAAGATGTATCGCTATCAACATCACATCATCTTGGTAGACAATAACACCAAAAGATTGATCTAGTATTGGTTCTAGTCGCGGGTCAAGATAATGAACAAGAGAAGGGTTGTGCTTGCGTTTAATATACTCAGGAATCATTTCAAGAGGACCAGGGCGATACAAGGCAACCATCGCGTTAATATCGAAAATCGTTGAAGGTTTAAGTTCCTTTAAGAATTTTGTCATACCAGAACCATTTAGTTGAAACAGTCCGATCGTCTCTCCTTTGGCTAATATGTCAAAAGTCTTCTTGTCCTCCAAGGAGATGTCTTCGATATCAACGTCTACATCATAGTGATCTTTCGCGATTTGGATAGCGTCCCCAAGAATAGTTAGGTTTCGTATACCTAGAAAGTCAAACTTAAGAAGCCCTGCGTCTTCTATGGTATACATGTCATATTGAGTAATAATCTTACCCCCTTTAGGATCTTTTTGTATTGGGGTATATTCCCACAAAGGAAGAGGAGAAATAACTGTTCCCGCAGCGTGAACAGAAATGTGACGAGCACACCCTTCTACTTTTTGCGCCATGTCAAGAATTTGTTGAGTCTCTCTGTCTGTGTTGTATGCTTCTTTTAGTTCAGGAACTTCAGCTAGAGCTCCTTCAATGGTGACAGGGAAACCTTGTCGAGGAGGGGGGATCATTTTACTTATTCTATCTCCAACGACATAAGGAAATTTCATTGCTCGAGCCACGTCTTTAACAGCGCCTCTTGCCATCATTGTTCCGAAAGTTCCAATTTGTGCCACGTTATCAATACCGTATTTTTTTCTTGCATAATCTATTACTTCATCGCGTCTGATATCGGCATAGTCCATGTCAATATCCGGAGCAGAAGGTCTCTCAGGGTTAAGGAAGCGTTCAAAGGGCAACTTGTACACAAAA
The DNA here is from genome assembly GCA_964500955.1 of uncultured Candidatus Saccharibacteria bacterium. Classification (GTDB taxonomy): domain Bacteria; phylum Patescibacteriota; class Minisyncoccia; order Phycocordibacterales; family UBA5272; genus UBA11704. Next base: position 4,328 of record CAZCQX010000023.1, read on the forward strand.
GGGTCACATTTTGTGATCTGGAGCAGATATGTTACCAGTGACCCTGCAACGGATCCACGAATATTCGTAAGTATTTTATTTTCACGGGCAAAACGTAAAAGATCGTACACTACTAAGAAGTAGGGAGAGTATCCTTTATCTGCAATCACTTTCAATTCGTAGTCTAGGCGTTTTTTTACATCATCCGTCAGCTCCTTCTTTCTCACTTGTAATCCAGCATATGCAAGATCTTTTAAATCTTCGTTATAATTTTTTGTGTATTCAATTGCAGGGAATACCCAGTCCCCTAAAGGGATTTCAACATTACATTGCTCAGCAATTTTAAAGGTGTTTTCAAGAGCCCTTGGCGCAGAATGAAATAGTTCTTCAGAGTGTCCGTTGAACGCAAAAGAGTCTTTTAAAAAAATATGGTTGTATTCTTCTAAGGATCTTTCATCACCATGAACAAGATGAAGTATTCGGTGTGCATACTTATCAGCGTCGTCCAAGTAATGATTATTCCATGTTGCAATAAGTTCCGTACTCGTCTCTTCTGCTAGCTCTATAGTTTTTTTGAAAATGACTTCTCCGTCATCTAGTTTTAGCTGTGGGTTAAGTTCAAGATAGTAGTCTTCTCCGAAAAGATTTTTGTAAAATCTTAAACGGTCCAACGCTTGCCTTTTGTCGATAACACAAAGAGTGTTAACATCACCCATCATTCCACCGGAAAGGACAATAAGACCATCTTTGTATTCAGAGAGTACTGTGTCTGTTAAAAGAGGGTCAAGAGGGTTTTCTATGTTAACAAGAGAAGTAATTCTCATAAGATTTCTATAACCAGTCATGTTTTTGGCTAGCAGTACAATCTGAAATCTTCTTTCGTTGTGTAATATAGAAAATTCTGCGCCTACAATAGCCTTAACTCCTTCTTTTTGGCATGTTTTATAAAACTCTATAATACCGTACATGTTACTGTAGTCTGTTAATGCAACAGCAGGCATTTTATTTTCTTTAGCAAGTTTAACCAGCGTAGGCACTTTTGGCAGTGCTCGGAGTAGGGAATAGTGGGAGTGATTTCTCAGATGTAAAAACATAAATAAACTATCACTCAAGTATAAAGTATTTTTTCGTGGAAGAAAGTTAATATCTCAGTACTTCTTTATGTTATGTAAGGTCGCAAGAAATTTTTTTTGAAAAACCTTATAAAACCTGCTTAAACTAAAAATAATAAAACAATTAGATTTTATATAAAAATTATATATTTTAATTATTTATCAATAATAATAAAACTATTAGATTTTAACGAAAGTTAAAAAAATAGAAAAAGAAAAATAGATCAGACACATGAATCGAACCTTGTTCTATGTAAGAAGGTGATGGGTGCTGAAGAGTATCAAATTAAAGATGATTTTTCTATAAATCTTCTTAAAAGAGGAAAAGATTATGTTACTTTTTAAAAATTAATATGATTTTATGATAATCATGATTGGCTGATAACGATCTTATGTTCGGGGAAATTTGTTTGCTGTAAATATTAAAAAACTATATTTATCAATTATTTTGAACTATTAGATTTAATCTAATTAAAATAAATAAATATATGTTCGGATTGTGGCAAATTAACTAGTTACGGTTTTCTTTTTGAGAGTGATACTTATCAGAGTTATTGGGTTGCTATTTTCTTATTTTTTTAAAAGAATATAGGATTTTTTTATTTTAAAAATATCCTCATGAAAAAAACACAAAAATCTTTTTTTATCTTTATTAAATAATATTTTTTAAAATTGTACTTTATCCACAATTTAATCACTTCTTCCTGTGTACTTTATGTTTTTTTTGCATATACTTTACTACATAAGATTCATGCAACCTCGTACACCCTCAGGTCGTATATCGTTTGTTCTTTTAAGTGTGTATTTGTCATGTTATTTTCTTTTTTCTCCAATCCTGACCGTTTACGCATTAACAACTCCTACAGTTTTAGAAAAAACAAGCATTTCCAGTGTTGAAATTTCTGAGATAGAAAAATTTTTAACACCAAGATTATTAAATCTTGAAAACGCTGTACCTGCACGATCTGTTCAAAAGTATTCAAATCCTTTTTTGTTTTCTGTTGTTGCTGGTTTACTTAAGAATTCAAAAACAGATTTTATATCTTCTTCTTTGTTCGGGGCTTTTAAAAAATCTTTGACGAAAAATAATGCTACTTTTTTTGTACCTACCGCAACAAAGATTTCGTTATACAGTCCTTCAAACATTTATAAGAATTCTACAAAAGCAAATGCGCAGATTTTTTTTGGAAACACAAAAACAAAACATCAATCTTTTGTTTCTTTTGATAAGGTTTCACTTAAATTTTATTGTGATCTCTCTTCTTTTTTTATAAAGATTGATGACCAAAAGTGTGACTATGCTTTCATCTCTACAACTAAAAACGAACCTAAAAAACAAGAAGAGATACCAAGTTCCAGTGTTGTAAAGAGTCAAGTATCAACCTCGACAGTAACCTCCTCCTCGGGGGTAAATTCTACTTCTACAGAGAGTGGTGATTCCACTAAAGGAACGACAACGGTTTACGTGATTAATTACGTACCGGTGCCGGGCCCTGCAGGAAAAGATGGTAGAGATGGTAAAGATGGTCAGGCTGGTGCTGCTAATTCTAGTTCCCAAATAAGCTCTTTCTCCTCATCTTACAGTCCTTTTTTCTCTTCTGTTAATAATTTCACAAATCCAACAATTTCTTCTCCTATTATAAATGGAGGGACAGCCAACTCCCTTGTTCTTCTAAATGCTGTGTTAAATGGAAGTTCTGTGTTTAACGGCCCTTCTTTTTTTAATGACACACTTACAGCCACAAATATTTTTGCCACCTCTTCATTGTTTGTGGATGCAACTACCACTAACTTATCAATACTTGGTTCACTTAGAGATTCAAGTAACGCAACAGGGTCTGCCGGACAACTCTTGTCATCTAATGGAACCTCTACTTATTGGAGTTATGTTACTAATGTGTTAGTTGGAGGAAGCGCAACAGGATCAACAATGAACTGGAATGGGTCTACTTGGGTTGAAAACACTTCTATTAACTTTGACAATGTAGGGAACATTACTACACCAGGAAATGTTACGGTGGGTGGTGATCTTGTTGTTTCGTCCAGTAGTTTTAACCAACTTTCGTCTGATTATGCTTCCACTACCAATTTCTTTGCTTCTTTTGCGAGAATTGCTGATTTTTTTGCATCATCTTCTGTCTTAGTTGATTCTACTACCACCAACGCGGTAATTGAGGGTGCGATAATTACTAACGCTACCACCACTAACCTTGTTGCTTCTAACAGCACCTCTACCAACTCCT
>CAZCQX010000024.1:0-7455 GCA_964500955.1 uncultured Candidatus Saccharibacteria bacterium
CCTTGAACGTGGGTTCTCAGATGAGCATAATCATAAAGTAGTCGAAGAGGCGGAAGCAATCAAAAAGAAAGGCATACAAGAAAATGATATTGTCGGACGTCGTGATATGCGGGGTACGGCGACATTTACTATAGATCCAATTGATGCAAAAGATTTTGATGATGCTATTTCTTTTAAAAAGCTTGATAACGGACACTATGAGGTAGGTATTCATATTGCGGATGTGTCGTACTATGTACGTCCAGGGATGGCGCTCGACGAAGAGTCTATCTCTCGAGAGACTTCTGTGTATCTTGTTGATAGATGTATTCCGATGCTTCCAGAAGTGCTGTCCAACGATCTCTGTTCGCTTGTGCAAGGGGAAGACAGACTTGTTATGTCGGCTATCTTTGAGCTCGATGACGAAGGAGAGATTCATGGAGAGTGGTATGGTCGTTCAGTGATACATTCTAATCGTCGTTACACTTACGAGGATGCTCAATTAACGCTAGATACCGGATCGGGGGATTTTTATGAAGAACTTTCTATTCTTAATCGTATTGCAAAAGTGCTTCTTAAGAAGCGTTTCGATAACGGCGCTCTCTCACTCGAAACAGAAGAGGTTAGGTTTAAACTTGATGAAAAAGGTGTACCTATTGATGTATATACGAAGGAGCGAGGTGACACTCACAAGATGATCGAGGAGTACATGTTGCTCGCTAACAAGTATGTGAGTAAGTTCATCACCACAAAGCAAGAAGAAAAAAACGGAGAAGGAAACGCTATCTGTGTGTACCGTGTTCATGATAAGCCTGATCCAGACAAGATGCACGACCTTGATCTTTATATACGAGGGCTTGGGTACCATGTACGCTTCATGGATGGACTTATTCCTTCACAAGAACTCAACTCACTTCTCCTTAAGATGGGGCAAAGACCAGAGAAGACACTTCTTCAGATGCATATTACACGTGCTATGGCAAAAGCTATCTATAGCACAAGAAATATCGGCCATTATGGGTTAGCGTTTGATTATTATTCACACTTCACTTCACAGATCCGTCGTTATCCTGATGTGCTTACCCACAGACTGCTTATGCGTGTTCTTGAAGGAGATTATCCAAGAGAAGAAGAGCGTAAACTCTTTGATAGTCTCTGTATGCAAGCTTCACGTAGAGAAAAAGAGGCGGCCGACGCTGAACGTGGAAGTATTAAGTACAAGCAGGTGGAGTATATGTCTTATCGAGTCGGGGAAGAGTTCGATGGGATGGTGTCAGGTATTTCTGAGTGGGGACTTTATGTTGAAGAGAAGAAAAGTAAATGTGAAGGCATGATCAAGCTTCGTGACCTTGGAGATGATTTCTTCGTGCACGACGCAAAGAACAGTCGCATTTTTGGTGAAAAAACAGGGGTAGAATATAAGATAGGAAATCCAGTAAAAATAAAAGTAAAAGCAGCGAACCTTGATTTAAAAATCATAGACTACACACTTGTTGCGTAAGCCGTAACATCAAAATTTCTACATGTCAAGATTTTGTGCTATACTCTTCTGTAGAGGGGTTCGTTTTGTAATCTCATAGTATAAGGAGGTTTTTTTCGTGAAAACGTTTTTTCGTAAGGTGGCACTTGAAGTGCTCAATGTGATCTTTTTCAACAGAGTTGCACTTTATGTGTATCGTCGCTTGGCTCTTGTTGATGCGGTGTTCGTGATGTACCCAGCAACTGCGAAGTACGCCGACCACTTCACCTTCAGGTGGCGTCAGCGTCGAATTAGGTGGTCACCTTTTTTGATCGGGTACGTCAAGCACCCGAACGAAAAAGTGTCGCTCATGTTCGCTATCTCCGCGACAGAAGCTCATATACATGAGCCGTCGTATGGTGAAAATGTTCGAGAAATGTACGCAAGTGTTGACCGTGTCCGTGAAAGGGTTAATGCCCGCACTAGTCACTTCGCAGGCACTCTCCCTAGCGTACTCAACCGTCTACGTGTGAGACGCCCGAATAATGAACAGAGGGCAACCGTAGAAAATGTTCTCAAGGCGGTTTCTCGCATCAGAAGTCATTACGGACACACAAGTGAGGTGCCGGTTGTTATCATTGGTAGCAACGGATACGTCGGTCGTGTTGTTGCGCAGACGCTCGCACAAGAAGGGGTCAAGGTGCTTGGGGTTGATATAGGTGACGAGTTCCCTTCGGTGGCAAGGTCCTTAGTTCTCAACATTTCAAGACCAGAAGCGATCAACGGCGTTCTCGATGTTCTTGGTGAGGGAAAAGTTTTGTTAAACGAGGTCTATCCTCCGCCTCCCTCAGACATCATTGAAGCACTTAAAGAGAAGGGTGTCCCCACGCATCACATCGTTGGTGTGCATGCGGAGTCCGTTCCTCCTTTTCCTGGTGCGTATCACGGTGGAGCGCCATGCTGTGCTGCGCTTCCCGGTGTTGACTATCACGTGCTCATCAAAGAGCTCTGAAGTTATGCAAAACCCTATACCTCTGTGTATAGGGTTTTTTCTTTCTACTAGGTATACTTATAGATATGATTGTGTACGATACCATCAATACACTTCTTGTAATTATCTTGCTCTTTAATGTGGCGCTTCTTCTCCCTATTCTTCGGGGAGTGAAGAACAACACTCAGACACTTGTGTATGCGATCAATATTGTCACCATTTTAGGGTGGGTCATCACCATGGTCGGGTATCGGTCACAAAATGATTTTTTTGAAGTGTGGCTAAGAGCATTGTATGTGGTTGCGGTGTTTATCGGTGTTACTTACATGCAGTTCACGCTGTATTACCCTCTTAAGATACGCCATGTTGCAAGATATCTTTATCCTGTTGGCGGGTTTACAACACTGGTTGCAGTGCTCGTTATCTTTACGGACACGATTATAGTAAGAGGTGTTAAGAACCAATTAGGTGAGCCAAGTATTGTCTTTGGACCATGGTACCCCTTATATATCGCTGCTATCATTGTTCCTTTTAGTATTGGATTCCTTCGGCATGCATATGTTCTTGTAAAACATAAGAGTAGAGTGGGGTACTTGCTTCTTGGGTATTTTATCTCTGCTGATATTGCTTTCATTACCAATTTGATGCTTCCGTGGATGGGTTTCTTTCTCGTGAATTGGGTTGGGCAGTTTTTTACGGTGGTGATGGTGTCCTTCACTACTTACTCAATACTAAAGTTCAACCTCATGAACGTGAAGTTCTTCGCGGTTAATGTTGGAGTGACACTGCTTGGTATTATTACTTTGTCGCAGGTACTCTTCGCAGATACTGTGAAGAATCTTATTGTAAGTAGTATTGTATTTTTCATCTCTTCTGTTACAGGGTATTATCTTATTATTCTTAGTCGTAATGAGCGTCTATCTCTTGAGCGCACTATAGAGCTTAACAAGAAGGTGAAGCATGTAAATCAGGAGCTCGAATCCGCTAACGAGCAACTAAAATCTCTCGATAAGCTTAAGTCGGAATTCATCTCGCTCGCGTCACATCAGCTTCGTAGTCCTCTTACAGTGATTAAAGGGTATGCATCAACTCTAAGTGATGGTGTTGTGGGTGAGCTTACTCCAAAACAGCAAGAGATAGCACGACATATCTACATTTCAGCGCAAGGACTTGCGAACGTTGTTGAGGATTTTCTTAACGTAACGAAGATAGAGCAAGGAGGTATGAAGTATATATATGGTCCAACTGATGTCGCCACTCTTGTAAAAGACCTTTGTGCTGATATGAAGATAGTGGCAGATGACAAACATCTCGCATTCACTACCCACATAGAAGTTGATACCCCGTGTATGCTTTCGATTGATGCAACAAAGATAAAACAAGTATTTCTCAATATTATCGATAACAGTATCAAATATACAAAAGAAGGTTTCGTGAAGGTTTCGTTACGGGCACAAGGAGAGGATTTTGTTATCTTTTCTGTGTCTGATTCTGGTGTAGGAATAAGCGAAGAAACGAGAGCGAAGCTCTTCACTAAGTTCGGAAGAGGCGAGGGCAGTGTTCTCAACAGTGGCGGTTCTGGTCTCGGACTTTATCTTGCAGAGGAGATAGTAAAAGCTCATCATGGACGTATTGATATAACCTCAGAAGGTCTCGGGAAAGGGGCGACTTTTTCTGTTGTTTTGCCAAAAGTGAGCGAGTAACTCTTGCTTCTCGCTGGTGTAAGGGGTATCATTGATGTTATGAATAGAAAACGAGTAATGATTATCGAAGACGATCCAGGACTGCAGGAGATCTATAAGATCAACTTCGAGTCTGCTGGATATGAGGTGCTCATAGAAGGAGATGGTCTTTCTGGTATCTCAGAAGTCGTAGACAAACAGCCAAGCGTTATTCTCCTTGATATTATGATGCCCAACATGAACGGGTTCGATTTTCTTAAAGCAGTGAAAGAAAATACCGATTTAGATATTCCTGTTATCGTGTGCTCCAATTTGTCTGACAAAGAAACACAAGACAAGGCGTTCGCATCCGGAGCTTCCGCGGTACTCCTTAAAGTTGATTACTCAGGGAAGGAGTTGGTTCAAAAAGTAGAGGCGGTATTGCTTAGTCGTGCTAAGTAATTTTTAGTTACACACAGTTTGTTTTCGGAAAAGGAGCTATACTTTAGGTATACGTTACTCGTAACTATAATTGTATGGACTCATTCTCTTTTATTGATACCCTTCACTTCGATCTTGTTGGTGTTGTTATTGCGGTTATCGGTATATTGTCTCTCTCCGCTATTGTTTTTTTTAGAAACAGTAAGAGCATTACAAGTAAAAGTTTCTTCTTCTTTTCTTTCATTACTATTTTTTGGGGTATCTCGAATTATTTTTTGTATAAATTTAGTGACCCAGAACTCAGTCTTTTGACGCTTAGATTGCATATCTTCTTCAGTATCTGGCATGCGTATGCGTTCTTCCAGCTTGCCTTTGTGTTCCCGTATGATGACAAACCTCTTCCTCTTTGGCATCGCTATGTGCTTCTTCCTTTTGCTTTTTTCACATCAACACTACTCCTCCTTCCTTTTGTGTTTAATGGGGTAAAGTCTCTTATTGTTACCAATGAGCTTGGAAGTCCAGAACATAGTCAAGGGATTATTATGGCAGGAGTTGTCACCTTTTCTTTTTTTACGGCAGGACTTTTGGTGTTATTGCGAAGAATCGCCATGACTCAAGGAGATGAGCGTCGTCAGGTAATGCTCATGTTCACAGGTATGTCACTTACTGCAGGACTCCTACTTCTCTTTAGCTTCATTCTTCCTCTCGGGTTCAAGAATTTCGATTTTGTTCCGTACGGGGCACTCTTCATTTTCCCTGTCATTGTATTCACAGCGTATGCTATCTATCTCGTAGAACTCTTCCACGTTAAAAATATTTTCGCTGGACTCTTCACTTTCTTCCTTTGTGTTGTTTCTTTGCTTGAGCTTATTGTTGCTGATACTGTCGAACAAGTACTTCTTCGTGTCGCCGTCTTTTTCCTTACGCTTCTCATCGGTATTCAGCTTGTAAAGAATACGTTTGAAATAGAACTTGCCAATGAGCAGAAGTCAGAGCTTATGTCTTTTGCGACACATGAGATACGCACTCCTATTACTGTCATGAGGGGGTATGCAACGATTCTTCTTGATGGTGACAGAGGTGAGCTTAGTCCTCAGATAAAAGATTTGCTTCAAAAAATTATGATATCAGGGAATGATGTTATTACACTTCTTTCTCAGTACCTTGATAAGTCAAAACTTGAATTAGGTCAGATAGAGTATGTGCGTACGAAATTCGACGCGGTACATATGATCAATGAGATATTGACCTCATTTCAGATTCACGTAGAACAGAAAGGTATCGAACTAACCCATCACACCGCACACAAAGAACCACTTTTCCTTTACGCAGATCAACCGAAGATAAAAGAAGTATTGGTGAATATTATTGACAACGCTATCAAGTACACTCCGAAAGGCTCTATTGAAGTGACTATCAGAAAAGATAAGAACTTCGCTCTAATAAAGATTGCTGACACTGGAGTCGGTATCAAAAAAGAGGCGATGCCGTTTTTGTTCCGAGAGTTTTCTAGAGCGGATCTTAGAAAAATCAATATTCTAGGTACAGGGCTTGGACTCTACCTAGCTAAGAAGTTCGTCGAAGGTCATGGTGGTTCTATTTGGGCGGAGTCAGACGGAGAAGGAAAGGGGTCACAGTTTTATATACAACTCCCTCTTGCAAAAAGTAAGTAATCTCTTAGAAGCACTATGAAGAAAATAATGATTATCGAAGACAATAAAGATCTTCAAGAAATTTATAAGCACAGTTTCGAGAAGGCGGGATATAAGGTGGTTCTCGAAGGTGATGGATTCCAAGGTATAGAAGGTGTCGCAATGTCGCTTCCTGATGTTATTCTGCTTGACCTTATGATGCCCGGGATGGACGGGTTCGGCTTTCTTAAAAAAATGAAAGAAAATGGCTCTCTTCCTATACCAATTATTGTGTGTTCCAATATTTCTGACACTGACACGATTAACCGCGCGTTACGGGAAGGGGCGCTTGCGGTACTTCTTAAGGTTGACTATTCTGGTAAGCAGTTAGTAGAAAAAGTTGAGTACCTTGCGAACGAGTTTCATAAAAGAAAAGCAAAAAAATAACAAGTACAAAGGTTCTTCCTGCAGAGCTTCCCTTTTTTCTTTGTGTATGGTAGAATGGTTTCCATGCTAAAAATCAGATTACAGCGCACAGGACGTAAGAACGACCCACACTTTCGTTTGATTGTGACCGAAAGTACTCTTAAGCCTAAGACGACTCAGTTCGTTGAGATTCTCGGAACTTACAATGTTAAGGCGGGGATTTTCGAAGCGAAGGCTGATCGTGTGAAGCACTGGGTTTCTGTAGGTGCTCAGGTTACTGGCACTGTTCATAACCTTCTCGTGTCTAAAGGTGTTATCGAAGGAAAGAAAATCAACGTTCTCCCTAAGAAGAAACCTGTAGCGAAAGAAGCAAAGAAGTAGTTCTCGTTGCTTACACCTTAAAAAAGAGCGCAGAGCGCTCTTTTTGGTTGGATGTGATACAGTATGCAGGTGAGACATCTTCTCGCGAAGAGTATGCATAGAAGAGATGTACACTACGTGTACTCTCCTAGTATGTGTATAAGTAGCTCACCAAAATGTGATTTTGTTGCTACGATAGATAATGTAAGTACATAAAATATGAAAGATCAAGAATTTGTTGAATATGTTGTTAAAGCATTAGTGGATAATCCTGATAAAGTAAAAGTTGAACGTCGGGTCGACGAGATGGGGGTTCTGATTACGCTCGATGTCGAGGCGGGTGATATGGGAAAAGTTATCGGTCGTGATGGAGCAACAGCGAAAGCGCTCCGCACACTTCTCCGTGTTGTTGGCATGAAGAATAACGCACGTGTCAATCTTAAGATTAACGAACCAGAAGGAAGAACTTCTCACGGGTCTGTAGCAGATGACCGTGACACTCTCTCT
>CAZCQX010000025.1:0-7432 GCA_964500955.1 uncultured Candidatus Saccharibacteria bacterium
ACTCATTATTTTTGGAGGTATGTTTCATCGATCTCTTCCGTTTGTCGGTATTGTAATCGGAGGAAGCGCTCCATTTCTTGATGGGTATCTCACGAGATGGAACGCCAAAAAGCACGGTGTCAATGTGGACTACATGTTCTATTGAAACAAATTCACTCAACTAAATCAAAGAGATGGCGCACTAGTATGTGCGCCGTTTTTTATTGTTATAAAAATTAGAAGTTATACTCTTTTAATAGCCACATAGAATAATATTCACTTGCACAACATATTAGCATCTGCTAATATGTTGTATGTACCTATGCAACATAAAAAAAGTACAAAATATGATTGTTTCGCGAACGAGAACAGGGTTCATCTTCTTGTGTGTTTAGAGAAGAAAAAGTGCGTCACAGACCTACTCTCCATGTGTCATCTTTCTCAGTCTGCGCTTTCACAGCATCTTAAAATCTTAAAAGACGCTGACTTCGTCACATGTGATAGGGATGGGCAGAAGCAGATCTACGCCGTTAAGAACAAGAACGCCCTTCGTATCGCGAAGAGCATTCTCTCTTTAGAAAAATAATCCACTTAAGCACACACAAGTGTGTGTCGTTAATTTTTTTAAATATATCTATATATGACTCAAAAAAATATTACCATCTATACCACCACTACCTGTCCGTACTGTGTCTTCGCGAAACAGTTCTTCCAAGCTAAGGGCGTTCCATTTATTGAAAAGAATGTAGGTGTCGACCGTGTTGCTGCTCAAGAAATGATTACTAAGAGCGGGCAGATGGGTGTACCTGTTATTGATATTGATGGAGAGGTTATTGTTGGGTTTAGACCTGATGTGTTCGAAAATCTTATACGCGCATAATACTTATATTGTGTGGCTGATGTGTCACACATCTACTACAATTACATCATGAAAATAACAAAAAATATTGGATCTGTTGATAGAGTTGTAAGAATGCTTATTGCGGTTCTATTGTTTTTGACAGCGTTCTTCTTCGCGTATGGTGTACTGCAAATAGTTTTATATATTCTAGCAATCGCAATGGTTGTGACTTCTCTGGTAAGGTTCTGTGGACTCTATACTCTCCTTGGTGTTACCACATGTCCTCTAGATGAAAAGAAGCTATCTACTTTTGCTTTGTTAGTAAGTGGTGCACTGATTATACTTGTTGCCGTTGCTTTTAGTTACTACAGTATAGTCTTTACGAAAAAAAATTTCATAGAAGATTATAACAGGATGAATCATTATTATAAGCAAACTTTGTTTTTTACTGGACAGAACAACAGAGAGGATGCAGTGAAGAATTATAACTATCTTGTGAAGGAGTACGATGATTTCTATACGAAGTATTCGAAGTATCGTCCTTATTCTATTGCTTTTGATAAAAAATTCGGCGCAGATATTGCTGAAGTGAAAGTAGTGGTGACTTCACTAGAGAGTGGTGTGACATCTGGTGACCTTTCTTCTGTGCACAAAGAGTTAGAGACAGTGCGCCCAGTTTTCCAAGATATTTTAAAAAGAAATGGATTCTCGTTGTTCGCGGTATATTTGGTTGATTTCCATGACGCAATGGAGAAGGTGATAGCAGGGGCTGACGCAAAAGATGCTCAAGCGGTTATTACTGCATACGAAGAAGTGAACGAAAAACTACTCTCTGTTGAATCTGTGGAAAATGATGCCGAAGTACAGATCATTCGTCAAAAATTAGAACAAGTTGTGTCTTCCGCGAGGTCTGGTCGTCTAGATGTGCTCTCATCTCAGGCAGGAGAGCTTAAGACAAGCTTTGTGAAAGTGTATCTAAAGAGAGGGTAACACCATCCTTGCTCTCAATGCTCGGTACATAATAGTTATTTTTTGTTCAAAAGTAGGTGAGTACATATTTAGTAGGTTATATAAAATTCTTATGAAAAAAAGTAAAGAAAACAATATGCTTTATAAAGTTGCTGGTGCACTACTCGTCGCCATAGTTGCCCTGTACTTCCTTCTTTCTGGTGGAACATCGAGCACGCTTGCTCTAGTGTCTGGTACAGAGTTCACGTCAACCTATACGAACACTAGAGGTGCAGTGCTTCTTGATGTGCGCACCAAGGAAGAGTACACAGAAGGACATCTAGAAGGTGCTATCAATATTGATTTCCACGACCCAGCATTTTCTTCTCATCTGCAACAGCTCGACAAGACAGTACCGTACTTTGTGTATTGTCGTTCAGGTAACCGCTCAGGGCAGACAGTGTCTCTTATGAAGAAGAGTGGATTCACTTCCATCTATGAATTAAAAGGTGGTCTTGTCGGTAACACACAACTTCCTCTTGTTACGGGTGCTCCCACAGATGAGTACGTTATTGACGCAAGTGATTTTCTAAAAGTGAATGAAGTGTTGTCTGCACCTAAGACATCATCCCTTACAGAAAAGGAGAAGCAAGGACTCATTCTTATGCGTGAAGAGGAGAAGCTCGCACACGATGTCTACACCACACTCGGTGCTCTCTATGGTGCTCGTATATTTTCTAATATTGCTCAATCTGAGCAGACACATATGGATGCTGTAGGTGGGCTCATCAGTAGGTATGAACTTGTCGATCCGATAAGTGGTAAAGGAGTGGGTGAGTTTAGTTCTAAAGAGCTTCAAGGTCTCTATACCAAACTCGTTGACCAAGGCAAGAAGTCACTTGTAGATGCGCTCATTGTAGGTGCGACTATAGAAGACTTAGATATTGCCGACCTAGATAGGCTTATGAAAGAAACGAAATCACAAGATATTCTCACGGTCTACTCCAACTTAGAGAAAGGGTCCAGGAATCACTTGCGTGCATTCGTGAAAAATATAACCAATAATGGAGGAGTCTACAACCCATCATATATATCTCGCGAAATGTACAACACGATTATCGCCTCCCCTCAAGAAAGAGGAAGGATATAAAGCATTACCAACAGTGAAGATGCTCATGGTATACTTTTTCCCATTATGAGAATCGCAGTTATTGGTCCACAGAATACCGGCAAGTCAACGTTCGTCAAAGATTTTTTGAAGGAGTTCAGTCATTATGTTACCCCTAAAGAGACATATCGTGACGTGATAGAGAAGAATGGTCTCATCGTGAATCAGAAGAGCACCCTTGAGAGTCAGCGAGATATTCGTGATTTTATGTTCGGCCAACTTCGGCATAACACAGAGTACAATATTATTTTCGATAGGTGTATGATAGATAACTATGTCTACACTCGTGCTCAGTATGAGAAAGGGGAGATACCTAAGTGGTTCGTGGATGAGACAGAGTCCATGATGCGTGACTCACTTCGCACTGCTGATATGTATCTCTTCATTCCAACGTCAGTGTCAGTTCCTCTTGTTGCTGACGGTACACGTGATATCGATACTGCGTATATCGACACTGTAAACGAGCTATTCTTGTGCACCCTTTTTGATCTTTCTCGTTCCTTTGGAATCACGGTGAAAGTTATATCAGGTTCTCCAAAAGAGCGTATCGAAAAAGCCAAGAAGCTTATCTAAAGTCCTCCACCTTTAGAGGTCTCGTAGCTGGTTATTTCTTTTAGAAGACAACAGGAGTATACTTACAACTAGCTCCTGAGTTCTTTTCGTTCTTTATGGAGCACACAAGGAGGAAGCTATGGAATCGATAGGTATTTGGTTCGGTGTTTTGATGGCTCGACCTCTTGCGATGTGTGGTGCGTTCATGCTCATGTTCTTTCCGTCGTTTGACTACGGAGAACCTCGTCACAAGCAAGGTGAGCAACAATAAAAGAGACAAAAGGGAGCTACTCCCTTACGGAAAGACCACCCATCAACACGACGGGTGGTTTATTAATGACGTAGAGCGAGTGAAGTAGAAAAAGTATTCTTTTTCTACTTCCGAGCCGAGGAGTTAAATGTATAACTACATCGAAGCCCTGCTTCGACTCTGTATGAATAAAGCGAGCACGGAGATACCTCGGCGCTCTGCACCGGCGGTAGTTCATTCATATATCTAAAAAGAAGAAAAAGAAAGGCATAGTGTGTGATAGCTACGCTTATCCACATTTGAATACTTGTTGTTCTATTGCATTAGAACAATCGTTCTACTATACTGATATTCATGAACGACAAGGAAAAAATCACTACATTTTATACAGAGTACAGGCGCATGCCCACCTATGAAGAGATGAAGTCTCTCTTTGGTGTTGCGTCCAAGAACACCGTCGCATTCCGAGTGAACAAGCTTCTCGAGGAAGGTTTCCTCACCAAAGAAGATGGCAAGCTTACCCTCACAGAGACAGGATCGGTTATGGTGCTCGGCACTGTACAGGCAGGATTCCCGACATCGGCAGATGAGGAAGTAGAGACTGAGATGCTGTCGCTTGATGATTTTCTGGTAGAGAAGCGCGGGAAGACATTCATGCTAGAAGTATCAGGTGAGTCGATGATAGAAGCAGGCATCTTAGAGGGAGATCTTGTACTCGTAGAGAGAGGGAAGACTCCAAGAAGGGGTGACATAGTCCTCGCTCTCGTCGATCATGAGTACACACTCAAATATTTAGAAACAGAAAAAGGTCGCCCCGTACTCGTTCCCGCCAACAAAAAGTTTAAAAAGATATACCCCGACCCCAACACCCTAAAGATAGAAGCAGTCTTAAAAGCAGTTATTAGAAAATATAGATAACACATTCCTATGAAACACATTTCCATTTCCATAAGAATTAGCGATCACCAACAAGCGTTTGAACAAGTCTACAAGAGTCAGAGAAGTGACTTTGCTACACGACTCGCACAGCTCGCTCTTGAGTAGCGCTCCCCACTTCGTCAACATCTTTTCACTCAATCACAACAACTAATTATTTCTAAACACATCACAAGAACCATGACCTCACCAAGCAAGCGCGCTATCATCCGCATCAGTATTCCTAAGAAGCACGATACAGGTATCGACTATTCGCTTCGTATGTATACCATCATACGCAGATATACACCCGACACATTTTCTCTTGGTATGAATGAATCTATCGCAGAGCTCACTGGTCTTAGAACTTTTTTTAAGATGACATATAAAGAAATGATTGAGAGTATTCTCCGAGATCTTCATACAGAGCTTTCTATTGTTTGTACGGTACGCATTGCAACAGCGACAGATTTCGAACGAGCCAAGAAGCTTTCGAGAAAGCCTCGTCAGGTGTCTACTTACAAAGAGATCAACTCACTCTTTCTCGGTGCGTCATTTGTACCGAAGGAGAGTCGTGTCCTTCGTGGTGTGCCACATGACCAAAAGAAGAAGATTCGTCTCACTGTACCCTTCCTCGGTAAGGTTCGTTAGAAAGAGCTATTTCGCTTGCTTTATAGTTACGGCGTCTTTCGACGAGGTGCAGGAATGAATGCTTTCATGTAGAATACTTCGTTATGAGTAGAAAAGATACTTCACACCCACTCGCATGCTATGCGTACACCCTGCCAGAAGGGTCTATACGCACATCTCCTATTGAACCGAGAGACTCTGCGCGACTTTTCGTGTATGACACCAAGAGTGATACTGTTTCTTTTGACTATTTTTATAACCTTGCAACATATATTCCAGAGCATACACTTATGGTGCTTAATGATACAGGAGTCATACCAGCGAGAGTGGTGTTCAAAAAAGAAACAGGAGGGAAGTGTAACGGTCTTGTGCTTATCAATGAAGGGTTTACTGACGACGGATGTATACCTGTAATCGTCGACAGGAAGATAGAAGTAGGGAAGACGCTCTCTCTAGGTGATGTCGTCTTCACAGTCATGCGCCAAGAAGAGCAAAAATTCTTCCTAAGATGTGAGTTCGATAGAGAACTACTTCCTCGTCTACTCCTTTCTCTTGGGACCACTCCGACACCTCTGTATCTCGGTACACAGACACTCTCTGAAGAAGAACTTCGTGCCAGATACCAGACTATCTTTGCACAGAATAAGCGTTCTGTTGCTGCACCAACTGCATCGCTTCATTTCACTGAGAAGGTCTTTGCAGATCTGCTCGAAAAGGGAGTAGAAAAGGCATATGTGACACTTGATGTTGGTATGGGTACATTTGCTACCGTAGAAGAAGAGAATGTGAAAGAGAAGCGTCTTCATGAAGAAACACTTTTCATATCCAAAGAGTCGTGCGAGCAACTACGTACCGCGAAGACTTCAGGGAGACATATTCTCTCTGTGGGGACTACCGCAACTCGCACACTTGAGTCACAACATGAGCGCATTCTTTTAAGTAGGCCAGAAGATATCTATGCGAAGACTGACATGTTCATCATGCCACCCTATCACTTTACACTTCCTACCATGATGCTCACCAACTTTCATGTTCCTGAGTCGTCACTTATGGCACTCGTCGATGCGTTTCTAAAAGACAAGGGCGCGAAGCGTGGCATCGTCGAACTCTACGAGCTCGCGATACGCGAAGGCTTCTCCTTTTATTCTTTTGGCGATAGCATGCTGATACTTTAGTCAATAAGTATGCCCCGTCGCTAGAAGCTCTTGATTCTGTTTCGTTTGAATTAGTTGGGAAGTAAAATCTACTTTTTTGTGCTAGAATAGTTTCTATTATGTCATTATCTATCGGAATTGTGGGGCTCCCTAACGTTGGCAAGTCGACGCTTTTTAATGCTTTGACCAAGAAGTCTGTCCCTGCAGACAACTACCCATTCTGTACCATTGATCCATCAGTGGGTATCGTGCCAGTGCCTGATCCTAGACTTGAGGCGCTTTCGAAGATCTCTGGATCCAAGAAAATCATTCCAGCTATTGTCGAGTTCGTCGATATCGCAGGACTCGTGAAGGGTGCCTCCGAAGGACAAGGTCTCGGCAACCAGTTCCTCTCACATATCCGTGAGACTGACGCTATCGCAGAGGTGGTGCGCATCTATGAGAACGCAGACCTCATTCACGTGGAAGGGACAGTGGACCCACTTCGTGATATTGAAATCATCAACATGGAGCTCATCTTGGCAGACATGCAGACCGTAGAGAAGCGTATACAGACCATCGGGCGTGATGTGAAGCGAGGAGACAAGGATGCTATCAAGCTCCACGAGCTTCTTCTCCGTCTAAAGATTCACCTAGAAGGGGAACAGCTCGCCAACCGACTTCCTCTTACTGAAGATGAGCAGAAGCTTGTACGAGAACTTCATCTCATTACGATGAAACCTTTTTTGTACGTACTCAACAAACAGCATGGAGGCAAGAACCTAGACGAGATGAATGACGACCGCTTTCAGAAGCTCATAGCATATTTTAATGAAAATAAATTCAACTATGTTGTTGTCGATGCGAAGATAGAAGATGAGCTTAAAGAGTTCGAAGGCGAGGAGCAAGATATCATGAGACATGAGCTTGGTGCTCACGACAATGGAGTAGATGGACTCATTAAGGCGGGGTACTCTCTTCTTGGTCTTGAGACGTATCTCACCACAGGAGAGATG
>CAZCQX010000026.1:0-7403 GCA_964500955.1 uncultured Candidatus Saccharibacteria bacterium
GTTCGCACACGAAGCGTAGTTCTCAAAGATGGTGAATAATCCGCTCACCTGAAGACCACGAAGGATTCCTCGATTTGCGCGCTCGTTTTTTGTATTGAGGACAACGGTGAACGCTCCACGGAATTCCCATTCGACAATCGGGCTGTTGTTTCCGAAGATTTCACCTACCAGACGAGACAGAGGAGCTGTCTTCATGATGATTCCCTTTCGTAGTGAAGTTGAACATGGCTACTATCAAACTACAGTAATTATTGAGTTTAGTCAATATTACTAAATGTTTGTTCTTGTGATATTATTCTATGAATCAAAACTATGGAATATTTAACCCAAGAGAAGAAAAATTTATTAGAAGAAGAGCTTCGCACCCTTAAGACTGTTCGTCGTAAGGAGATTGCGGACGCGCTTGAATATGCGAAGTCTTTGGGTGATCTTTCTGAAAATGCTGAGTATCACCAGGCTCGTGAAGATCAAGCTAACTGTGAAGACAGAATCATTCATATTGAACAGATTCTTAAGAATGCAGTACTCGTCGAGACAGGCACAGCAGGCATCGTCCACGTTGGATCAACAGTAACCATTCAGAAGAAAGGTGAAAAGGTTGAGAAGACCTACGCTCTTGTGGGGAGCGAGGAGGCTAACAGTCTTGAAGGAAGAATCTCTAACGAGTCTCCTCTTGGGTCTGCGCTTCTCGGTAAGAAGAAGGGTGATAAGGTAATCGTTTCTGCTCCAAAAGGGGATGTGGAATACATAGTCATCGCTACTGCATAGAATACTTTGTTGTAAGATAGAATATAAAAAAGCTCAGCAAATTGCTGAGCTTTTTGTGTCAAACGGTATCGTTCATGACATAGAAAGAAACGTTAACAGATGAGTCGATACTCTTCTGTTGTTCCTCGTCCATTTTTTCTTTGCTTAACGAGATGCTGTTCTGTGAGAAGAAAAAGAATTCTTTCGTGCATGTCGTCGTCGATGTGTTCACCGGTGTTTCGCTCTGCGTGTTTCTTGATATTGTGAGAACTCATCCATTCACCGTTGTCTAAAATAGTGCAGTAACATCTTGCAATTCTTTTTTCTAAGCGCCTTCTTGAGTGCTTGGTGTATTCCTTGTATATTCTTTTGCCTATAAGCACACACCAATAGATAAGACCGCCACATGTTACCACAATAGCACTACCAAGAAGTAGTGTAGTAGCATCAAAATACTGTCCAAAGGTTGCAAACATCCCTATCTCCTTTTTTGTAAACTGTAAAGTGCAGTGATTCTGTTGTAAATGTAACATGTACTAACTTGTTGTGTCGAGATACAAACAAAAACATCCCACATAGACCATGTGAGATGTTGAACGAAAGAGAACAACTCTATCATAGAAACACGACCATAGTCGAGATGTGGTCTCTCGAGTATTTGTCGACGAATCAAAGAGGATTTGGTATGATAGACTTTATATGTAAAGGCACGGTTCTTTTTATTTGTGCCAAGTACATCTCTAACCAGACTAACGTAATTATCTATTATTTATGGCATCCATCGAAGAACTTCGTGCAGAAAGGATCAAAAAACTAGAAGCCCTGCGATCAAAGGGTGCTTCTTCGTATCCAAGCACCTCTTCTCGTACTCACGAGTTATGTGCGGTTCTTAAAGATTTCGTTCTTCTTGAGTCCAATGAGACACCGCTTGTGGTGACAGGGAGAGTTATGTCTTCTCGAGGGCAAGGCGCAATCTCTTTCTTTGATCTTTATGACGGGAGTGCGAGACTTCAGGCAGTGATTAAGCTTCCAGAGTCTGGTGATGAAGCTATGCAGTTTTATCGTGAGTATGTAGACGTTGGAGACTTTATCGAAGTGGACTGTACTGCTTTTACTACGAAGTCTGGCCAAGAGAGTGTGCTCGTGTCTGGAGTAAGAATGCTTTCCAAGTCTCTTCTTCCTCTTCCTGATAAGTATCACGGTATTCAAGACGAAGAGCTTCGTATGCGTGAGCGTTATCTCGACATCCTAACCAACCAAGAGCTACGAGAGGTATTCTTCAAGAAAGCAAAGTTCTGGGATGTGGTGAGAGGTTTTCTTAAAGAGAAAGGGTTCCTCGAAGTGGAGACGCCGACAATTGAAGTAACAACAGGTGGAGCAGAAGCGAGACCTTTTGCAACACATCACCATGACTTCGATCTCGATGTGTATATGCGTATTTCTATTGGAGAGTTGTGGCAGAAGCGCCTCATGTCTGCAGGGTACCCTCGTACCTTTGAAATAGGAAGAGCCTATCGTAACGAAGGTTCGTCACCTGAGCATGTTCAGGAGTTTACTAACTGTGAGTTCTATATGGCATATGCTAACTTCGAAGATGGCATGCGTCTTGTTGAGGAGTTGTATAGAAAAATCGCACTTGAGGTGTTCGGTACCACTTCCTTCACGACACGTGGACATACGTTTGATTTAAGTGATGTGTGGAAGCGTATTGATTATAGAGAAGAAGTACTTCGTCAAACCGGTATTGATATCGCTATCGCAAGCGATGAGGAGATTACCGCGAAACTCGCAGAGCTTAAGGTTAAGTTCGACGCCAACAATAGAGAACGTCTTATCGATACACTCTGGAAATACTGTCGAAAAAATATTCCTGGTCCCGCATTCCTCATCAACCACCCGCTTCTTGTGGCTCCTCTTGCAAAGGCTAATAGTGACGGTACAACCGCACAGATCTTTCAGCCGATACTTGCAGGAAGTGAGATAGGAAAGGGATACAGCGAGCTTAATGATCCACTCGATCAGCGTGCTCGTTTCGAGAAGCAACAAGAACTCCTTGCAGGAGGCGATGATGAAGCGATGATGATGGATGAAAGCTTCATTGAAATGCTTGAACACGGTATGCCACCAACGTGTGGATTCGGATTTGGAGAGCGCCTCTTCGCGTTTCTGATGGACAAGCCTATACGTGAGGTCCATATGTTCCCACTCGTGAAGCCGAAGAAGGAACTCTAGGAAACTTTTGCGAGATCTGTTTAGTTGGTGTAGAATACCAAACAACATTGTTATTTTGTTTGAAAAGGAGAAAGTCATGTCTGGATCTGGACGACGTCTGCATAAAGTTCCGCAACCTCATGATGCAATTGTGGTGATGTCAGGAGCTGGGCTTGGGTTACTGTTGATGAGTGGTGGAGGTCTTACTGCCAGAAACATGGTCCTCAACGCCCAAGAAGGGAGACCTCAAGAGCTCGCAGGGTCTTGTTTCCGTAGCATTCACACCGTGAAACCTGAGGCGCCTCCAGTAGTTGTTATCTCTTATGGGGGTAGTGTGTATGTCTGCGAAGAAGGGAAACGAGTGAATCTTCCGAACGAGGTTCGTGATTTTTTGAGGAAATTCACATAAGAGATACGAAGATGTATCAAAAGATGGAAACCGGCACTATTGTGCCGGTTTTTTGTTGCTTGTTATACGAAAATACTCACCAAACTCATACTCAAATCTTGCACTCTGGTTACCTTGTAGGTGGTACAAAAAATACATTGACCAAAATCGATGTATTTTCCTATTTATCCACACGTTTCTTATTCTTTTTAGAACAAAGTGGGGTATAATTGTTTCCAGTGGGGCGAAGTGGGAGATTTGCTTCACATACGGATATGCTTATCGGAAAGTACACACACGAACTAGATCCAAAGAAACGTTTGACGCTTCCTTCGAAGTGGCGTACCGATCTCGGGAAAAAGGTTGTGATTACAAGTGGACTCGATAGCTCCCTCTTTGTCTTTTCTATCAAAGAATGGGAAAAGGTCGCTGAGAAGTTGGCACAAGTTGGTTTTGGAAATCAGGACAGTCGAGCATTCAATCGCTTCATGCTTGCGAACGCATACGAAACCGATGTGGATGCAGCTGGACGTGTTGTGATACCAGACACCCTTAAGACCTTCGCTCGTCTTTCTACTAAAGTAGTGCTTGCAGGTATGTACTCTCGTGTCGAACTTTGGGACGAGGCTGTATGGGATGCAAGTATTGCCAAAGTGAATGGTGAGGCGGATGCTCTCGCTTCTAAACTTAGTGACTTAGGAATTATCTAGTTGTATGCATATCCCTGTACTTTTACAAGAATCATTGGAAGGTCTTTCCCTACAAGAAGGCGGTATCTATGTAGACTGCACCACTAACCGTGGAGGGCACAGTATAGAAATAGCCAAGAAGATAGGGGAGACAGGAACACTTATTTGTATCGATCTCGACCAAGAAGCGCTCGCCGAAGCTCGCACCAACATGGAAAAGCTAAAGAAAGCGCCGAAGATACATTTCATCTGTTCTAACTATCGTTTTCTTCCTCAGATACTGAGTGATCTAAAGATAGAGCACGTGGACGGTATCCTCGCTGACCTCGGCGTCTCCTCACAAGAGCTTGATGACTCAGGAAGAGGGTTTTCTTTCACTAAAGATGAACCTCTCCTTATGACATTCACCGCAAAGCCAGAAGAAGATGTTACGACCGCGTATGACATCGTCAACTTCTGGAGCGAATCTACTATTGCAGATATTTTGTACGGTTTCGCAGATGAACGATACGCACGAAGAATCGCTCGCAAGATAGTAGAGAATAGAGAAGCTACACCAGTAGAGACTACCTTCCAACTCGTAGAAATCATCAAGAGTGCCGTACCTGTTCTCTATCAACACAAAAAAGCCCACTTCGCCACAAGAACATTTCAAGCGCTTCGTATGGCAGTGAATGATGAGCTTGGTGGAATAGGTGATCTCGTTAACGCTCTCCCTGATGTCCTAGCATCCAAAGGAAGAGCTTGTCTCATTTCTTTCCACAGCACAGAAGATAGGGTGGTGAAGAACGGGTTACGAACACATATAGACACCCTAAAGCCAATCACCAAAAAACCAATCATCCCAAGTGAAGAAGAAATAAAAAACAATGTAAGATCTCGTAGTGCTCAGCTACGTATCGTCGAGAGAATTTAATTAACAACACTAAAAATATCAATTATTGCGTATGTTCACAAAATTATCACAAAAGACACTTCAGGAGAAAATCGTACACTCCATGTTAGGTACGCTTGGCGTCCTCGCTTTTTTGTACGTGGTAGTACTTCTGTCTCTCGTCTTTTCTGTGATTGAGCGTAAGCAAAACATTGTCGCCTCTCGCGATCTTTCTTCAGAGCTCGCCGTGCTCGAAGGAGAGTATGCTAACACTGTTTCCTCTATTACTGATACTGATCTTAAAAATAAGAACTTTTCACGTATCGATAACACCACGTTCGCAGTTCGCAAAGATGATATAGCAAGTTATACTGTGCTCTATGCACACTAAAAAGCAAAAGAAGAACATAGCAGAACTTCAAGAAAATCGCTCCAAGGAAAGGATCGATTTTCTTCTTTTGTTTTGGTTGGTGGTGGTACTGGTGATACTTTCTCGTGCTCTATATGTGCAAGTACTACGACATGAACACTATACAGCACTTGCTGATAAGCAGTATATTTCTCAGACTCCTTCTAATTTTGACCGTGGAACTATTTATTTTTCAAAATATAAAGGTCAACTTGTTCCTGCTGCACAACTAAGGACTACGTATCGTATCGCTATTTCCCCTAATGCAATTACCGATAAACAAAAAGTGTTCTCTTCTTTACGAGAGGTTATTCCTACGCTTGATGAGGAGATGTTTTTTGCGAAAGCATCAAAAGAGAATGACCCTTATGAAGAGGTTGCGAAAGATATTTCCCAAGAACAGGTAGACAAGTTAAAAGCAAAGAAGATTAAAAGTCTTACCTTTGTGAAAGATAACAAGCGTTCATATCCTCAAGAAGAAGTGGGAGCTAAAGTGGTAGGCTTCGTAGGAAGTGATGGAGTGCATGTGCGAGGGCAGTATGGTCTCGAACGATACTATGATGATGTGCTATCAAGGCAGAACAATGGTTTTAATATCAACTTTTTCGCAGAGCTTTTCGCAGATATAGAGCAGACCAAAGTTTCTAATAAAGATAAGGAACAAGGGGACATCGTTCTTACTATTGATGCTGAAGTCGCGAGAACACTGCATGCCACATTGGTGGAGACCAAGAAAGTATGGAATTCCGATGTGATAGGGGGTATCGTGATGGACCCACAGACAGGAAGAATCATTGCGATGGATGCGCTTCCAAGTTATGACCCGAACACATTCGCTTCTGCGAAGGATTCTAGTGCATATGGCAACCAGATTATTTCTGGTGTGTATGAAATGGGGAGTATCATAAAACCTATCACCATGGCGAGCGCTCTTGACTCTGGTGCGGTGACCGAGACTACTACATATAACGACACAGGCTTCCGTGATTTGAATGGGTACAAGGTGCGCAACTTCGATGGCAAGCCTCGTGGTCCAGGAACCACCATGCAAACCATCTTGGACAAATCGCTTAACGTGGGTATTGTTTTTTTGGTGGAACAGCTCGGTATCAAGAAGTTCCAGGACTATTTTCATAGGTTCGGTATTGGATCTGAAACCGGTATCGATCTTCCTGCAGAAGCGGGAGGTCTTATCAAAAATCTAAATAGTTCCGTCTTTGTGGATAGCGCGACTGTTGGATTCGGGCAAGGTATCGCTATTTCTCCTATTCAGACAATACGTGCTCTTGCGGTGCTCGGGAACGGTGGCAAGCTCGTCTCGCCTCACGTGGTAGATAGTGTGATGTACGAAAATGGTGACGTGAAGAAAATATCTTTCGGTGACCCAGAGCAGGTGATCGATCCAAAGACAAGCGAGGCTATCTCTCGCATGCTTGTGCACGTGGTAGACACCGCACTTAAAAATGGTGACTACAAGATGGATAGATATACCATCGCTGCGAAGACAGGAACAGCGCAGATGGTGAAGCCTGGTGGCGGGTACTACGATGACAGATACCTCCACTCTTTCTTCGGGTACTTCCCAGCGTATGAGCCACGCTTTATTATCTTTCTTTTCCATACGTACCCCAAGGGAGCTGAGTATGCATCCGCAACACTCACGGACCCTTTCTTTAAACTAGTGAAGTTTCTTATCAGTTACTACGAAGTCCCACCGGATAGATAACAGACAGCTTTTAGCTCTTAGCTTGTAGCGATGAAGAGACTGCAGAACATAGACGAAGCTGTTAGTTATTAGCTGTTAGCTTTTAGGAGTGAAGAGAACATAGAGTTTAGATCGAGAGGTTTGACCTCGAAGACATCTGACGCTAGCAAACGGAAGACGCAGAGCGTGTAGCGTATAGCGTGTAGTAGAAATACAAACCACCCGCGAAGCCGAAGGCTTCGCGGGGTTCTGCTAGGTAGCTCACGACTAAGAGCTAAAAGCTAACAGCTTACTACACTCTCGGTTCTATATTCTGGTATTTCCTACACGCTACACGCTGTACGCTATTGTATTTTGAGTTATCCCCACCCAACTCTCTT
>CAZCQX010000027.1:0-7242 GCA_964500955.1 uncultured Candidatus Saccharibacteria bacterium
TTTCATCGACATGCTATATTTTCTCAACCTCATTCCTGCAGTACCTCTGTCTCTTCGTGAGGGAATGGTGCTTCATAACGTAGAACGGGAGGATGGTGGAGATTACCGCATTCTTGAAGAAAAAGACACGAGATTCTTGTCATCGTTACGACGACAGATACATACTATAACTACAGAAGACAATGATGTATTTTATTTCAGTATTATAGATGCGCCAGCACTTATTACGGCGCCTATCACTCATGTGTGGGAGTACTACGATAGAGAAAAGAGAGAGTGGGTTGAAGTGACGAAGGTCTCCTTCATTTTGTCAGGAGGAAGAGAGGGTGGATACCGTGCATACTCTCATAAAGAGAACATCAAGGAAGGTTTATGGAGAGTTACTGTGAAAGTAGATGAAGAGCGTATCGTTGGTAGAACAACGTTCACAATACAAGAAGGAAAGGCAGGGGAATTGATAGAGAACACATTTTAAGAAGTTCTTTTTTTTGAAAAAGCTTCTTTTGAAATGGAGGCGGTGTACCTTGTCATACTGTCGGCGTTCCTTAGGTGATTCTCAGTTCCTTTTGGGAAAATGCGTGTATGGGGTTTGTTAGAGATGGCTTTAGGTATATGAAAAAGTTCGTTTTCTTCAGTGATCCAGTTGGTACCGAACTGCTTTAGGTTGAGTATTCGTGAATACCCTCGGAGCGTTTTTTCTCCTGTTGTTGTGAGGAAGTATTCGTGGAAATAACTTAGTGCTGGTTCACGGATGCTTCTATAGATTGGATCTCTGAAACCTAGTACTGCGTGGTTGGTCATGCTAAGTGCACCGAAGAGTCCATTTTCTTTGTAGATGGTTATTACATGGTCGTAGTCATTTTCTGTTACTCGGAGACTTACTATTAAGGGTTGTCTATTTTGTAAAAGTAGACATGTTGAAGCTAGAAGAGCACCCTCTACACAGTGAGCTTTCCGTTCGCGTAGCACTCTTCGTGGAGACATACACGTCTCACCGTGTTCTTCATGATTAAAAGAAAGAGTGTCCAAAAAATCTTGTATCTTAGAAGGTGTATCAAGTGTCGAAAGGAATGTCTCTTCTTCTTTGGTGAGGTTGTACATGTTATTTGGTGCAGATTTTCTTTAACTCACGTATGTCTTCATTACTTAGAGTGACTGTGGTGCCACTGTTAAATGCATACATAATAGATTCCATGGTATCTGTGTGAAGCAGTCCAAGTGCATGCCCCAACTCATGGAGGATTACTCTCTTCAGTTTTAGCATGTCTGAGTATTGATAGATGTCTATGGATAGAGTTGCAGGGGAGTAGCGTCCCTCAGTGATTTTTTTCGCAGCAACGGCGTTGCTTTTCTTGATAAGGGTGTTAGCGTAAGACACAAGCTCGTTATAACGTCTCACTCGCTCATTGATTCTGTTCATCTGATCAACAAGAGTGAGGCGTCTTGCTTCAAGAGAGGATGCTTCTGATTTGAGACTTTCTAACTCAGACATCATTGCGTCATATTCAATCCTTGATGCTCCACCTTTTGCATTGAAGTCCTCTACCTTTTTATTGTAAAGAATGTTTCTTTCGTTATAACGTTTAGCATCTTGCTCGTAGAGCGCCACATCTCCTGTGTAGAGTTCTTTTTCTTGATCGTATACACGTTTCACTTCTTCAGCTGCCTCCTTCGTATTCTCGATTTCCATACGTGTGTATCCTATGTGAATAGTATTGGCTTGTCGTTCATCGTAGATGAGGTTGATGGTGAGAGGTCCTGTTGCTGATGGGTAGAAAAGATCTCTTCCTGCTGCGTCTTCCCATGTGTGAACAGCAGTCTCTACTTCTTTTTCGACAGTTGCACGCGCGAGACCGAATCGTTCATCGACTGTACCTATTTTGTACCCAACAGGTGACGTACACGGCGCTATTTTCGACACGTATCCTTCATCAGTGTCAGAGACTCCTTCGTTAAGAGGGGTGTAGATAGAGTTCGGTTGTGCTTCAGCGGTCTCGCCTACCACCTTTTTGGTTGTTGTGGATTCAGTGATTTCATTTTGAATAGTGTGTACGGTTTCTAGGTCACTCGTTGTGCCTACAGTTGGAGTAGTGCTTGAAGTGGTGGTGTGTGTAGCACGGGAAGACTTGATAGATAACGGAAGCGTGACAGGAAGCTTAGGCAGAGGGCGCACATTGAGTGTGTTTTTTTGTGCATAGAGGTACACCAAAGCTCCCGTTACCGTAAGAACGAAAAAAAGAACAGCGTTTCTTGATGTGTGGTCTCTCTCCATGATGTATACGTTATAGTGTACACCAGAGGACTATTTTGAAAAAATCATCACTTTGTCACCTGGAAGGGTAAGAAAGAGCTTATCTCCTCGTACTGAGTAGCCTGTTGCAGTAAGGAGGAGTTCCTTGTAGGTTTTTTCTTGTGATGTGGAAGGACATTCCTTCTCTTGTGCTTGAAGATTCCCTAAGGAGATGAATCCATCACCAGATACGTAGGTCCCTGTAAGCTCTCCGCAGTCTGTTTTTATGACAAATTCCTGAGGTGTTGAGAATGAGAGTATAAAAGTGTGTTGAGTCTTCGGGGTGAGTACTTCGTTATTTTCTCCCACTCCTGAAAGCCACTCCCATACAGTTCCGTAGAGTTGATACTGGGAGGAGACAGAGGTTTCGTTATTGGAAGAAGAAAATTCTTCAAGTTCTACAACGAAAGAACTGTCAGAGTCAAGGAGTGTGTACGCAAGCGCTCTCGTGAAGGTTTCAGGTTCTGTTGATGTTGTTTGGTCACTTGCTGTCTCTTCTGGAAGAGTGTCGCTATCTTGACCTCCCTCTTGTTGTTCTGTGGTTGTTGACTCACCAAGAACGAAAGGCTCTCTGTTTTTGTTGTATGAAGTCGAAGTTGCTGTGTCTCCTTGGTTGTTTGCTTTTTCTTCTTGTGTTTTTATGAGTTCAAGATGGGGTTTCTTTTTCGTGATAGGGGTACCGAGTGTTGAGGTTTTGAATTCGTGGACTAGTTTTGATTTTTTGATACTGAAGGTGTCATGCCCAAGATACCCTTCAAAAGGTCCACCAGGTGCCATGGTTTCGTTGTTCACTGTCGGTACGTCAAGTTCCACAAGGGATGAATTGTTGTGCGTAGTGAAGAGTCGAATAGTGCTCTCCTTGCTCTCACCCTCTTCTGTGAAGACAAGTATGAGTTCCTCATATGCATCATTATTGATATCACTGAAAATCACATCAGTAAGCTTGTTATCTTCTATGGTAAGCTCATCATTATTTTCAAAACCTTCTGTGGTGATAGTAACAGTGCTTTTACTTTCCTGTGTAGGGTGAGAGTTTTTTATGGTGATGGTTGAACCTGCTTTGGTGGTGAATATCCTAGTGGTGATATCATCCTTTTTTTCTTCGGCTAGTGCTTCTGTTCCAATAATAGGGGATTTATGGAAGACAATACTCATACCAACCACAGAACCAAGAAGTATGATGATGATCGAAGTGAGAAGTTTGTTCGTCATATAGAAAAAGTCGCTACCTACAAGTATATATCATACTTACTGTACAGTGTTATTATCTATACCCACATTTTTGAAATAAAGCACGCCAGTATTGTGTATAATAATAAGGAAACAGTGTGTGCCAATTTTATTTGCCTTTATTTTAGATTTTTATGTCAAAAGAACAAAAAATATTACTTTTATTCGTTATCTTAGCGTCAGGTATCGGAGCTACGGTGTATGTTACTCAGAAAAAGGCGGTAGAAACCTCTCCTGCTGACAATAGCGCACTACCACAGACTACCACCACAACAGAAACAACCCCTAAAGCAGTAGATACCGCTCCACAACAGAACACCCCTGTCACATCACAACCAGGAGGTTCTGCGCCACAACAGCCTGTATCTCAAGTAATCGCTCAACCACAAAAGCTTTCTACTTCAGTTACGTATCCTGTCCCAGAAGAACACACCAACACGCTCTCCGTCACAGTTGTTCTCTCTAAGGGTATCATTACAGATGTTACTTTTTCTGAAAATCCAACTAATGGAGAATCTCGTGAATATTATGAAAAATTCACTAGAAGTTTCAACAAGAGCGCAGTCGTTGGTAAGACTCTTAAGGATGTGTCTCTTAGCCGTGTTGGTGGAGCGTCTCTTACTACGAAGGCGTTCAATGATGCGCTTAGTGATTTAAGCAATAGCTAATGGCAGAGCAGGGGCGATATATCATCACTTCCTATAAAGCGCTCGGCACAGAGTGGACTATAGAAGTATTCGATACAGTAACAGCAGAAGAAGCACAGAAGTGTGCTTCTTTCGTTGTGGACTTTTTGGAGAACTTCAATCTCAGATATTCTCGTTTTAGAGATGACTCGCTTCTTAATGTACTCAATTACACCAAGAAGATTCCTTACGATGATGATCTTTTCAAGATGCTCACATTTGGCGAGAACCTAAGGAGCATCTCGGAAGGAATATTTGACCTAGGTATCAAGAAAACTCTTGAAGCGAAAGGGTATGGGTATACAGAAGGTACCGCATCTTCTGTTCAAGATGAAAGAGCTACAGATCTAGATAGTGTGAGTACTGATGGTGTCACTATCTTTTCTCACACTGATGCTCAGTTTGATCTCGGAGGTATAGGAAAAGGGTATGCAATTGATGCAATAGTCTCTCATTTGCGTGAGGAGTTCCATCTCACACACTTCATAGTTAACGGAGGTGGTGATCTCTATGTAGCAACCCCTGATTCTTTACAAGAAACTATCTACTTAGAACACCCTTATCACGAAGGGGAGAGCATCGGTACGGTCCTGCTCGAAAATGAAAGCCTATGCGTCTCATCATCTTTTAAAAGAACATGGAAGCATCACGGTGTTACTAAGAACCACTTCATCAATCCAACAGATGATCAACAGCTTATCGTCTCAGCTTCATATGTTATTGCAGAAACCACAGTACTCGCAGACACGCTTGCTACCACGCTTGCGGTCTCGGCAGGTTCTATGGAGAAAGTAGAATTGCTTGCTGAGAAGTGTAAGGTGGAGTGTCTAGTGATTAACGAAGAGGGAGAAATGTACGCAACCGAAAGGTTCCGTCACGTGCTACACTAGCAGATATACAAATTAGATAATTTCTTCTGATACCGTAGGCGTTTTTTTATACACATTATTCCAAAGCATATGCCGTTTATTCTTATCATTGCTAATATTGTTGGATATATAGGTTTCGTATTGTTGTATCTTCAGGTGGTTCTTGGGACACGGCATGTGTTCGGGCTTGTGACCAAAGATACTGTGCTTATGAACAAAATCCATTCATGGCTTGGAAAGTACGGTATTCTCGCGGTTATGGCGCACCCTCTTCTTAGTATGATGAACCGCCTAGAAGATGTTGTCTGGATTTTCATGCCTAACTTCGTGGTGAGGACAGAGACGTATATTACTTTAGGAAGGTTCGCACTCATAGCATTTCTTGTGGTGTGGGTGACGAGTGCTCTTGTGAGAGAAAAGCTTAAGTGGACACAGTGGAAGTATATCCACCTCTTGGCGTACCCAATCGTTCTTCTTATCTTTCTTCACATCAAAGAGATCGGGAGTTTCTACGAATCTTTCATCTTCATTCAGGTATTGTGGATGTTTTTCTTCGGTGTCTTCATTGGAGTGGTAATATACCGTCTCCTTCTTTGGGCTGGTTTTTTGAAAACTCGTTACATTGTTACAGGGAAAGAGCTTATAGGCGACAGTATTCTTGTGATCAAACTTACGGCAGACAAAGGAGAGGCGCATGCTTCTTCTATGGGGCAACATTTTTTCTTACAATCGGGAAGGTGGAAGAGTGAGCACCCTTTTAGTGTAATAAGAAATGATGGCGAAACGCTCACATTCGGTATACGAAAGCTCGGGCGCTTCTGGGATGAGATTACTTCCAAAGCACTTGGTGAAAGTGTGCTAGTTGATGGTGCGTACGGAGTGTTCACTCGTGAAGCACAGAATGATGCACCTAAAGTGTTCATTTCTGCTGGTATAGGTGTAACACCGTTTGTTGATGTGGTGGAGCATTTTGGTAAGAATGCTTTTTATATCAACTGTAACAGAACACTCGGAGAGGTTGTTGAGCGGGAAACTCTCAAAAGTCATGTGGCGGTATATCGAGATATTGTCGGAGAGGCACCGCAAGAAAGTGATCCTTCCGTTATGGTGGGTATGATTACAAAGGAGCGTATTCTAGAGATTGTCGGAGCAGAGAATGTTGCTACACTGCCATTCTTTATCTGTGGTTCACCTGGGTTCATTGGTGTCGTGAAGAACATGCTTGGAGAGTTGGGTGTTCCAGCTTCTTCTGTGTACGATGAAGAACTTGGCTTCTAATAGTGAAAAACTGCAACATTATAAAGAGAAACCTCTTTTATAAAAGAGGTGTGAGTGTGATACGTGTCGTGTCGCCTTCGTAGAGATCTTCCGTCTTGCGAACTTGTTTTTTGATAGGAAGTATATACATACCAGAGAGAGATTCAGGAAACACAGATGTGGTCCATGATGTTGCTCCGATAGTGACTGATGTCTTCACTGCACCGAACCCTCTCCTTGGGTAGTGCTTCATGACAGCACGTAGGGTGTCCGACTCTTTCTTTGGAACAGTGACGAAGAACCAAGGATTAGCTCCAGGATATACCCATACTTTTGCGGAGAAAGAAAAAGGAGGAACAGATGGAGTGTTTTTCTTTGCAGTCTTCATCTCTTTAGTCTACACTTAAGACATATGACTACACAAGAAATGATTTTACAAGAACTCCGTTCTGACACTCAACATTTAGGAGTGTTGAGTACTGTAAATGAAGAAGGGCACCCACAATCCGCAAGTATGTACTATGTGTTTGGGGATGACTTAGCACTTTACTTCGTGACACGCGAAGGAAGTAGAAAGTATCTTAATATTCTCAAGAATCCACATGTCTCTTTCGTGGTTACTCGTGAGCATCCTGCGCACACGCTTCAGTTCGAAGGGGTTGCGCATGAAGTTACTGACGCGCACGAAGAGAATGAATATTTTTCTAGACTCGTTACTCTAGCTGTGGAGAGTAACTTCGTACCTCCAGTGAGTCAGCGTGTTTCTGAGGGTAGGATTATGTTCATCAAGATGACACCGACATGGGTAAGGGTGGGGAATTTCGAAACCTCTATTGGAGGAGATGAGTTCTCCGAGGAGGTGATTGAGTCTTAAGCATAAAGGGTATAAAGAAAACAAAAAACCGCACAA
>CAZCQX010000028.1:0-7184 GCA_964500955.1 uncultured Candidatus Saccharibacteria bacterium
TAATTCGCCTACGTCCACATGGAAAAAAAATCTTCAAACTCAAATCTACACAAAGCAAACAAAGCTAAGAAGGATGAGTTCTATACCCAGCTTGTTGATATTGAGAAAGAATTAAAACATTACAAAGAACAATTTAAAGATAAAGTTGTTTATTGTAACTGTGATGACCCTTTTGAAAGTAATTTTTTTAAATATTTTGCTACAAATTTTAATGCACTTGGCTTAAAAAGATTAATTGCTACGAGTTACAAACCATCACCTATTGCTAACACTCAATTAGGATTATTTGGGGATGATAAAACTCTTGAGATAAAGGGGCGACCCAAAACAAATGCAAATAAATTTATTATTAATGAAGTTCACGATTTTGACGGTGACGGAGCTTTTGATTTGCGCGATATTGCAGAGCAACTCAAGGCAAATAAAAATAACGAATGGTCTCCACTTAAAGGCGACGGTGACTTTAGAAATCAAGAAAGTTTAGAACTTTTGAAACAGGCAGATATTGTTGTAACAAACCCGCCTTTTTCACTTTTTATAGAATATTTTATTCAGTTAATAGATAATAATAAGAAATTTTTGATTATCGGAAATAAAAATGCGGTTAAATATAATGCAGTTTTTAAAGAAATTAAAAATAATAAATGTTGGTTAGGTTATAATACACCAAAAGAGTTTATTATTCCTGATGGTAGTATTACAAAAAAAGTTCAAGGACTAACTCGTTGGTTTACAAATCTTGAGGTTGAAAAACATAAAAACGATATAGTTTTATACAAAAAATATTCTTACAAAGAATACCCCAAATATGATAATTTTGATGCTATAGAAATTGGTAAAGAAAAGAAAGATGGTGGATGGGAGGGTCGGGTTGATATTATACCAATGGATTACGAAGGTGTAATGGGTGTACCAATAACTTTTATTGATAAATACAACCCTGAACAATTTACAATTCTAGGAATTTTTGATGACAAAAGAGAGGATGATGAGGCTTTTATTAAAGGAGGGGCTACGTTTGTAGATGAACAACATAAAAAATACGTAGGGCCAGTTTTGAAAGGTAAGGCACTTTATACACGAGTTTTAATTAAAAATAAAAAACCACAAAAATAACATGAAAATAGATTTACATAAAATAAAAATACCAGAAGTAGTTAAAGACTATAAAGACAGTGCAGAGGAAGGAGTCTCTGCTTTTAGTGGTAAATTGGATATCAGACCAAAATATCAAAGAGAGTTCGTATACAGCGGAAAACAGCGAGATGAAGTAATAAGAACTGTTAAAAATGGTTTTCCTTTAAATGTAATGTACTGGGTAAAAAAAGATGATGGGAACTTTGAAGTACTCGACGGGCAACAACGAACAATCAGTATTGCTCAATTTGTTAATGGAGATTTTTCTATTGAATTTAACGGTAGAATTGCAATGTTCCACAACTTAACTAAGGAGGAACAAGAAGCAATTTTAAACTACGATCTAATGATCTATCATTGTGAAGGAAACGACAAGGAGAAACTTGATTGGTTTAAAATTATTAACATTGCTGGTGAGAAATTGACTGATCAAGAACTTCGAAATGCTGTATATACTGGTCCATGGCTTTCTGACGCTAAATTAAAATTTAGTAAATCAAATTGTGCAGCCTACCTACTCGCAAACGATGGAGGTCAACTGATTACAGGGTCACCTATTAGACAAGAATATCTTGAAACTGCTTTATCTTGGATAAACAATGAACAAATAGAAGGATACATGGCAAAACATCAGCACGATGCTAATGCAGATGAGTTGTGGCAGTATTTCCAAAATGTTATCCACTGGGTAAGAAAAGTCTTCCCAAATTACAGAAAAGAAATGTCTGCTGTAAATTGGGGTGAACTCTATAATGAATTTAAAGATAAAGATATAAATTCTGAAGAATTAGAAATAGAGATAAAAGGATTAATGCAAGACGAAGATGTAACAAAAAAGTCCGGTATTTATTCTTATGTTTTAACTCGCAAGGAACGATACCTATCTATTAGAGCATTTACACCGAACATGAAGCGTGAAGCATTCGAACGACAAAATGGTATCTGTCCTGTATGTAAAAAAGAATTTTCAATTGGAGATATGGAAGCTGATCATATTAACCCTTGGCATGATGGTGGAAAAACAGTAGCGGAAAATTGTCAGATGTTGTGCAAGGAAGACAACAGAATTAAATCTGGGAAATAGAAACATGAATGATGTTAATGTAACAATCAATCAACACAACTCTCCGGTAAATAACACACCCATAGGAAGAACTGGCAAACTTCGTTGCTGGCGTGAAATATCACTTTTTATTTTTATGATAATTGGAGTCATTACTTCGTTTACCGTTAAGTATAATCCTTCCTCTTGGGAAACTTTATTTTGGATAATTGCATTTTTATGGAGCGGTTTTCTTGGGGTATACGCTTTTCAAATACATAGGACTGGAACTGACTATGAAAAAGAGTCTACTCCGGTCAGATTTCACCAGTTTATTTTCAATTTTGGATTAGCTTTGCTTGGGTGGATAATAATTTATCTAATTACTTTTCAAAAAATTATAGACGCAGTAAAAGATATTGACCACATAACTTTAGACAAAATATTACTAGCTGGATTAATTATAATAAGTTTGTGTGGATATTTACCTCGTCTTGTAACATTATTTAAAAACTAGACACTCAAAAAACTCTATAACACAAAAGAAAAATATTAAGACCCCACCAGATGCTACACTTCTCTCTATCATGCACTTCGTCTATATCTTAGAATGCTCTGATGGCTCACTATATGTTGGTTGTACCAATAACATAGAAAGAAGACTTCTCCAACACAACACCTCAAAGTCGGGTGCACATTATACAAAAATTCGCAGGCCTGTCATTTTGAAATATAAAGAAGAGTACGAAACACTACAAGAAGCAAGAAAGAGAGAAGCCGAACTAAAGACATGGAAGCGGGAGAAGAAGCTTGCACTGTTCTCTTAGGGAGAACACACACCGACAAACAAGGACCCCTTTTGTTCCTCTATACCACTTGAGCCATGTTCGTGCTACCATTACCTTATGAAAGAAATCACTCTTCATAAGCAATGGAAGATAGACGCACCTATTGAAAAAGTATTTCGCATCATGACTGACTTCGAACACATGTCGGAACATTTTCCAAAAGTAGCAGACAGTGTACATATCAAAAAACATGAGGGAGACCGTTTAGAAATGCAAGCGAAAGTAAAATCATTCGGAAGAATTTTTAGAGTGAACATGGTGACGAAAATCCTCCCAGGAAGAGGATTCATTTCCGACAACGACAGTTTCGAGTTCGGAACTTCTGGACATGAAGAACTACTACTATCAGAAGATGCGGGAGGGACACTTATAGACTACACCTATCAAGTTACGATTCACAAAGCATGGCTCCGCATCATCGCCACACCACTCATCAGGTGGTACTCGATGAAAGCATGGGAGAAAGCGGTGATAGACGAACTGAAAAAGCTGGTCGAGAAGTCATAGACAAGAAAAGTCTATGAATCTTCTACTCATGATCACAACATGCTACTATAGATAGTATATGAACCGCATGAG
Organism: uncultured Candidatus Saccharibacteria bacterium; assembly: GCA_964500955.1. Taxonomy (GTDB): domain Bacteria; phylum Patescibacteriota; class Minisyncoccia; order Phycocordibacterales; family UBA5272; genus UBA11704. The sequence goes on from CAZCQX010000028.1 coordinate 3,607, forward strand.
AGGTACTCATTTTTCTCCAGAAAAAACAACTTCACCCAACACACAGGAACAACAAAGAGGGAAATCTTCTTCTGTAGAAGCGTCACCTTCTTTCGAAAAACTAAAGAAGGTGATGGCGAGAATTGCACAAGAAATTAACACAGAAGCGCACACAAGGTACGGCATCAAAGGGTTAGTGAATGATACTGGACATATCAACACCTCTTATTACTCCACAGAAAAAGGTGGAATATATGCTCCTGAAATTATCATAGAAGACCAAGAATCTGTGGATGCGCTCGACAGACATAACAGCAGTGCTGACAATGAAAATGTTCAGAAGTACTACAAAGTAACCACACCTGAGGAAGTGGTAGCGAAACATCGTGAGATGAAAGAAAAAAGCAAGAGCAACCAAGCAGAAATGATCATCACTGCACTTCTTCATAAGGTATTGAAGGAGCGTTTTCTCGTGGTGCGCGCATCTATGTTTGATGATTACAAAAATGGTACAGACAACCTCATCCTCGACAAAGAAACAGGTGCACTCATCTGCGCATTTGATGAAGTGCTAAAGAATGAAAGCGATGAAGGTAAAGCTCCTGTCAAAATGGAAAAGATAAAAAAGAAAGCAATGTTCGGAGGAAGCGAAGCGAAGTACGGTATCTCACTTCAAGACGGAACACTGAAAAGAGCTCAGGTAAGAAATATTCCCGTGTTTTATCTAACACTTGAGAGTAAAGATCTTATGGAACTCACTAACGATCTCTACTTTGGTCAGACTGGAACACTAAGCAATGCAGAAGAAAGACTCTTCGCTCACCTTGTGGCGTCGATCAAAGAACAGAAGATACTGCTCGAATCCCTCAATCTCCCTCCAGTTATGAAAAAGAAGCTCGCACACTTCGAAACATCTCTTGAAGTTCTCGAAAGTTTTACAAAGAAGAAGTCTTAGAAGAGTCCGCAAAAAGCAGTCAGTGTATCTCTTCTTGTTGTACGTCATACTGCTATCCTGCTATACTAGAAGAAGTCGCACAAGGAGGTACATCATGTCGAAAAAACGGAAACCACGTATCCCCAACACGGTAAAAGTCACCCACAAGAAACCGCAACCAACCCTTGCGGAAAGGAGACGAAATCTTGTGTACCCCTACACAGGGGACCATATCACCCAGCAAGCAATAGAAGAAGCGGTTGCTCAACTCCGCTAATCGATGAAAAACGGCAACCAAAGAATCCCACCATGTGGGGTTCTTTTATTGAGTCATGGTATAGTTAGCATATATCATATCATCAACACTACAACACACCATGAAAAGAACTACACATTATATTGTTTCTGCTGTCGCACTCGTTACGCTGATTGCCCTCTTTTCTTTTTGGAAAAGCGGTAACGTGAACCCCTATCTCCCCTTCTTCTTAACAACAGATGGGTGGAATAAGGTTGAACGAGAAATGAATACCAATATCGCGACAGGAACCAACCAAGTCACTGGAACGAATCCAAAAGAACCTGATCCTATAGTGGTCAAGGATTTCGAAGGCGAAGCGAACCCAGATATGATGACACTCTCTATGACTGAATGGTTCTGGGTACGCTCACACTACAACGACGGGAAGGTGGTGCGCCCAGCGAAAGAAAAAACATTTTCTTTAACATTCAAAGAAGGTAGGGTTATGATTACCACAGACTGTAACAGGATGTCTGCGAACTACGTGACAGAAGGAAACAAGATAACATTCAAGGATATGACTTCTACGAGAATGTACTGTGAAGGGTCACAGGAGTCGGAGTTCTCTAAAATGCTAGAGCAGATTTCTGGCTATATGTTCACCTCAAAAGGCGAGCTAGTGCTTCTCTTCGCAATGGATTCCGGATCAATGATTTTTAGATAAACACTTCCAAGTAGCCTACTATTAGTACAGAAAGCACACTACACATGCTACACTACCCGACAGGTGGGATGTTTATTCGTGTGTTTTTATACTAACTAGTTCATATGCTTACTATACTTATACTTTCGTTGGTGGGGGCAGTGGTTTCCGCAGGTGTGGGAACCTTCTGGTACTCTCCCTTTACTCCCATGGGAAGACTTCACATGCGTTACCTCGGTTTCGACAAGCTTTCAAAGGAAGAACAAGAAAAGGAAATAGAAAAGGCTAAGCCTGCGATGCCAAAAATCTACGGAGCACAACTCGCGCTCTCGTTCCTTACTTCGTTTGCGGTGGTGATGATTATTATGATGAGTATGAGAAACGGCCTCCCTTTCTCTTTCGCTCTACTTTTTGTGGTGTTCAATTGGCTCGCTTTTGTGGTGCCAACGATAGGCCAAGGGATTCTCTGGGGAACATGTGACAGGAAGATTGCGTGGAAAAAATTCTTCTCTGATAGTTCATCTAATCTTGTGAGTGTTCTCATACTCGCAGTCATCGCAAGTTTCTTCGCGTAGACATAAGAGTATCGAAAGATATATCTGAAAAAAAGAAACACCAGACGGACTCGTCTGGTGTTTCTATATTTTTGGTGATTAGCTTACTCTACTTTTCCAACGAAGAGGACTTCATTGTTCTTTCGCAGAGTTCCCTCACCTTGGTGTTCCCAGAACTCTACTGTACCGTCGGTGGAGATATAACGAGCTCCACTTCCGCTCACCGCAATGATGAGTGTGGTGTCAGTGTACCCGAACGCCGGAGCGTCAAGTATCGCAGTAGAAGACTCCTTCTCTCCTCGATATATCACGGTAACAGTCGAACTTGCGTTCTTATATACCGCAGTTACACTCACCGACGGAATAGAGCATTCTCCGCGAAAAAGAGCCCACTCTTCACACACTCCTTTTTCTCCAAAATCACACATAGAATATTCACCTTTTTCATCCTTTTTTGGAACAAGGGTTCCGCCATGTTCCACACAAAAAGTAGATGCTGGGTTGGCCAAGGAAGTCTTCCCTGTTCCTTCTGTGGTCACAGCAACAGGCTCTGGTGTGGTAGTAGAAGAAAGAACAGAGTCTCTCTTAGAATACGCCACGAAGAGCGTTACCATAATCACGATAAGCACGAACAAACTAAACGTTATTCTTTCTTTTAGCATACTGTATAGTATACCACTTATAGACACACAAAGAGATGTGTGTATAGTGACACCTATATGTCACCTCTTTTGCTGATATACTACGAATACTATGAAAAAACTTTATATTCTATTACTTATTATCACTCTGCTTCTTGGAGGATATCTATTCTACACCATGGCCACCACCAAAGAAGAGATGCCAGTAGCAGAGCAACCATCAACCGCTACCACCACAGAAACAGTGACGAGTGAAAGCATCCTCGGCAACATCTCTTATAGCATCGACGGACAAGAATACCTCTTAAAGAATGGTGTTGCAGAAGTATCGATCCCCAACTCTTCCACAAAAGACACTGTGAGAATCTTCGGAGAGCCGGTACTTGGCGACGTCGACGGTGACGGAGACAACGATGCACTTGTGTTACTCACGAAGAACTCGGGAGGAAGCGGTACTTTCTTCTACGCAGTGTATGCTATCTTAGTAGACGGAAAGTATAGTAGCACTAATGCGATATTTCTCGGTGAT
>CAZCQX010000029.1:0-7147 GCA_964500955.1 uncultured Candidatus Saccharibacteria bacterium
ATAGGTATACAGTGCACCATTTCTCCCCTGCCGTGTTGGTGACACACAATCGAATGTATCAATACCATTTTCTATACCAAGCAATATATCGATTGGTTCCCCTATACCAAGAAGATGGCGAGGCTTACCTTCTGGAAGCTCTTCACACACCCATCTCACCGCGGTTGCCATATCTTCTTTTGTAAAACTTCCTCCAATACCATACCCGTCGAAATCCATCACGCCAAGTGTTCGTGCAGACTCTCGACGCAGGTCTTCATATGCACCTCCCTGTACCACACCATAGAGCGCTTGCATCATTCCTGTTGCTTCTGAAGCACCCAACTTCTTGTGATGTTCCAGACTACGCTTCGCCCATGCATGAGTTCGTTCAAGTGCCTTCTTCTGATACTCGACAGGCGCAAGAGGTGAAGTGCACTCATCAAACGCAAAGAAAATATCAGCACCCAAATTGTGCTGTATCTCCATAGAACGCTCCGGAGTGAAGCGGTGCTCACTACCATCTATTACAGACTTGAAGGTGACACCGTCGTCATCTATCTTGGCGAGTTTTTCATGTGTCTTCTTGTTCGCGTCCTCTTCTGCTTCACGAGCACTTACTTCTTCGCTTGTTGCTATCTTGCTCACACCATGACCAAGTGCCTGCCCTAAAGAAAACACCTGGAATCCACCTGAGTCAGTAAAAGACGGACCACTCCACCCCATCATCTTAGGGAAACCACCGTGTCGCTTCACAAGCCCATCTCCAGGCTGAAGATATAGATGATAGGTGTTAGCAAGCACCGCCTGCCCTCCTACATGGTCACGCACCTGATCTCCGGTTAGGGCTTTTACTGTTGCTTTCGTGCCAACGGGAATAAAAGCAGGGGTCTGTATATCTCCATGTGGCGTATGTAGCACACCAACACGAGCAAGGGGTTTCCCTTCCTTTTCTCCTTTTTTAATAATTTCAAATGAAAATGACATATACATACTTTACCACAAAATTGACTTACATCATATAAAGTGTTAGTTTGCAAATGGTTAGTTCCCATTAATTCCGACTCAAGAAGGAGTATCACCATGGCACTCGATGTCATCTTTGCTCTTTCTGAAGAGCTTGATTCTTACACCCCATGCATCCTCGTTCCTAACGATGTCAAACAGGAAAATAATTTCACTCGATTGCATTTCCTGGTAAGGAAAACGATCGACACATCGATGCGTAAGTTCAATAGAGCCCAGCAAGGAAAAGTTCTTGAGGCTCTACGCTACGCAGCAGAAAAACATCAAAACTTCAGAAGAGATGACAAGGTAACACCTTATCTGCTTCATATACTTGAAGTGGTTTGCATACTCATCGATATGCAGGTGTATGACTACAAGACCATCGTTGCAGCAACACTTCATGATGTCGTGGAAGACACCGAAGCAACCCTTAAGGATATCGCGAAAACATTCGGTGTCTCCATAAGCAGGATGGTGGACCTTCTCAGTAAGCATCCGAATTTCATCCGTAAAAAGTTTTACTGGGTACGTATGAAAAATGAACCGAATCTGCACATATTGTGGCGAGTGCTCGTCATCAAATTCGGAGACAGGATTCACAACATGGTGACGCTTGACGTTGTTTCAAAAGAAAGACGAGAGAAGAAACTGGCAGAAACAGAGCGAGAATTTCCTGAACTCTACAAAGTTCTCGTGAAGACATTCCGCAAACTTCGAAAGAAGAACATTTTCACTGTCAAACGATATTTGTATCTACCGTTCCATCTGAACAATCGACTGTTCTACGAAATGGAAAAATATCGCTGAGCAACCAAAAACACCCGACTTCGGTCGGGGTTTTTTCTTAGTACGTTACATGGTGACAGACTTCGCGATTACTTCTACAAGTTCTTCTTCAAACATTGTAGGAAGTATCATGTCTTTAGTCGGAGTTAGCACATGTCCCGCAAGAGCGTGCGCTGCTCTTATAAACATCGAAATCTCGAACTGCTTCACGTCATACTCAAGCACCCCTTTGAATAATCCCGGGAAGATAAGTGAGTTGTTGAGTTGGTTCTGGAAATCGCTTCTTCCTGTTGCGATCACCGCAACTCCAGCACTTCGCGCAACGTCTGGCATGATTTCTGGCACTGGGTTAGCAAGAGCGAAAACGATTGCATCCTTGTTCATACTCTCTGCCATCTCTTCTGTGAGAGCACCAGCTTTTGATACACCGATGAAGACATCTCTTCCTTTCACAGCGTCTTTAAGTGTGGTTCCTTCTACAACCGCAACACTCTTTGATAATAATTCTTTCTTTTCTTTATTCATATCATCACCACGTCCTTCGAAAATAACACCTTTGCTATCACAAAATACCACGTTCGTATACCCTGACGAAAGAAGAAGCCGTGAGATAGCAACCCCCGCAGAACCAACTCCGTTGATGACAATTCTTATAGCGTCTTTCACCATACTCTCTCTTACTGTCACCTTAAGGGCGTTAATGAGCCCCGCAAGCACCACGGTTGCTGTCCCCCATTGGTCGTCATGCATGACGGGAATAGGAAGTTCTTTTCTTAATCTTTCTTCTATTTCAAAACATCGAGGGGCGGAAATATCTTCTAAGTTAACCGCACCAAATACTGGCGCTATCTGCTTCACCGCCTTAATGATTTCTTCGGTATCTTGGGTGTCTAAACAAATAGGAAACGCATCTACCCCTGCAAAACTTTTGAGTATCGCCGCCTTCCCTTCCATGACAGGAATCGCTGCATGAGGGCCTAAGTTCCCTAACCCAAGAATCGCAGACCCGTCAGATACTATTGCGACAGTGTTACGCTTAAGTGTGTATTCACGCGCATTCGTTGCGTCTTTTGCAATCTCCTTACACACCTCTGCAACTCCGGGGGTATACGCACGGGAAAGATCCTCTTTTGTAGTCATTGGAACTTTTGTATGAAGTTCTATCTTTCCACGATGTTCTCTGTGAAGGTCGAGTGCTTCTTTGTTGTAATCATGCATAGGTTATGGTGTTAATTGGTATAACAATTATTGAGTTACGTTATATAAAAATCATTCTACTTTAGAGACTATAGTATATACTACATAGCATATATGAATAAAACATTAAGAAAATACTTACCAAGTATTGTGTATGGCGGGTCAGACGGAGCGGTATCTTACTTCACACTTATGGCAGGAGCATACGGCGCAGGTCTTTCTATAAAAATGCTTATCGCAATCGGCGTCTCCAACGTTATTGCTGATGCTTTCTCTATGGCAACAGCTGACTATCTTTCAGAAGATTCAAAAATAGGAGCAATAGAAAAAGAAGAGTTTTTAAACGCCTTGATCACCTTCATCTCTTTTGTGCTTATCGGATGTTTTCCTCTCGCGCCTTCTGTGTGGGCGTACTACACACTCCCATCAGACGCAACTCTCCCTCTCTCGATGTTTCTACTCTCTACGATCCTCACCATTATAGGTTTCTCATACATTGGCTACCTACGAGGAAAGATACTGCGAAGAAACCTCTACACCACAATCCTTCAGTCGGTTATCATCTGTTCAGTGTCGGCGTCTGTCGCGTACTGGCTTGGTGAAGTAGTGGCGAAAATGATCTAACAGCCTTTAGTTACTTTTTATAGATATCACGAGCAGTAACCTTTTCTCCAGAAAGAGTGTAGATGCCGTCCTTTTTCCTAAAATAAATAGGAGCACCTGGTGTGTGTTCTTGTGCGTATTCAACCGCTTTTTCGAGTCCAGTTTGATTCCACTCAAGAACAGCCATATGTTTTCCCTTGTTATCTCCAGAAGAAGGAACTCCTTCTTGCTGTCGAATTATATTTTCTTTCTTTAAAGAGCTAAGGAGCGTATGATAAGCAACGACGTCTACTTGTTTATCGAGATCAAAAACTTTTTTCTTTTTAGCACCAAAACTTGTTAATCTATCTAGTTCTTGTTCATCTATAAGTACACCTCTTACTTTTGGTGTATGAACTATTGCTTCATTATACTGCGCACCTTGGTTCTCTCTGGCTGCATAAAATGCAACTTCTGCAAACTGTTCTACGGGTTTTCTTTGCAATGTTCCCTGATGTTCTTTTCTTCTGCGTGAATCACCTGTGGTTACTGTCCCTTCATCTCCTTGATATGAAGCAATAATTTTTCCGTCTAAAATATACCCAAATGGGTAAAACATATTCTGACCAACAATAGACCTATCAACTTTAAGAATAGACGCAGACAAATCTGGCGCTTTATCCAAAACGATATTAGATTTTTCCTTTGAGGACATCGCTGTTGTGTCGACCTCTGTATTATTCATGGAAGTATTCTTTGTCGACCAGCCGTCAAGAGAAATAGCGTGCACAACTAACGCATTATTTTCTATTGCTAATTTTTTTATATCGAGACTTCCAGTATTTAAAGCTTCCACAGTATTACGGAGGGCCTCACGTGATAATTGATTACTTTTTCGCACACGTTGTAATAAATCACCCTTCGCCACCTTACTTTCTGAAGAAAGAGACATTTCACGATCTTGTATTGTCTGTTTAGAAGACTCCAATTGATTGTCTGCTTCTCTGTTGCTGTCCTCCATAACACTCTTCGCATCTATTATTTTTTGTATCATCACCCTCCTTTCTTCGCTCAATCTATTCACTTTCGCTTGTTCTATGTCTTCTTTTCCAAAAAAACGATAACGTAATTTTGTAACAAAACCTCTATTATCTATTAAACCTTTGTATCTACGTATCTCATCATCAACTCTGTCTATTTCTCCGGTCTGAAATGTAAGCACATGGTTAAACTTCTCCTGATTATAAGTCATAGCATCATCGTGTACACCTTTACGTAACTCAAGAGACTTAAGAATCTCTTGCTTTTTTTGTTCATCTTTCTCCTTTAATCGTTGTCGTTCATTACGAAACACTTGAGCTTGCTCATTTCGGTACGCACCTTCATACCTATCCTTTAACTCTTGTTCTGTGAATTGCTTCTTCATAAGAACCTCCTGTTGTGGAAGCTCTTTCGTTTCTTGATTTGTTGTACCTACCCTCTCTGGACTAAGCATACATTGCGATTACTGCATATACAGCTCCATCTTTGCTTTCACTACTTTCCTCATCTCTTCTTGTCCCTCATGGCCGAACTTGTATGGAGCAACCTCATTCGGATGTTCATGAAGATAGTTCATCTCACCATCTCTAAAAGCTTTACGGATCTCGGAGTTGATGTGAATAATAGCAACACCGTTATCAATAGAACCCTTAAGGTCTTCGTCGGTATTCCCCGATGCTCCATGGAGAACCAGAGGGACATCGACAACCGCAGTAATCTCCTTGAGACGATCAATATGAAGCTTAGGCTCTTCTGCGTCAATAAGCATCCCGTGCACGTTTCCAATCGCTGGAGCGAACATATCAATACCTGTACGAAGTACGAAGTCTTTCGCTTGATCTGGTGTCGTGAGATTCTCTTCGGTAACACCCTCTGGTAGCGCTGTGTTAAGCGACGATGACTGACCGATATATCCAAGCTCTGCTTCAACAAGAACACGCTTTCCTGTTTTTGCTTCATACGAACGCACGAAGTCAACACATGACTTTACGAGTGCAACATTTTCTTCATAGGGAAGTTTCGCCCCGTCAACAATCACACTATCATACCCCTTCTCTACCACCTCCATTACTTTTTCGAGTGAGTAGGTGTGATCTGCGTTCAAAAAAATAGGAACATTGTATTCTTGGTTGAGCTCGTTCACAATAGTGCGCACCATATCTACCCCCATATACGCACGTTCACCTTCACTTACTCCAATAATAACTGGCTGGCCAAGCTCCTCTGCAACTTCTGCAATAGTACGAGCCTGATCAAGATTAGAAATATTAAAATGAGCGATAGCTTTACCTTCTCTACGATACTGATTGACAGTGTCGAGATAAAAATCACTTTGTACGTGTATTGTCTTCATATCAACATAGTATAACGCATACCTGTTGATATACTAAAAGAATATGGAAACTACCAAAAATTATGACTTTGTGGCAATCGGTGACACCGTTGTCGATGCTTTTATAAAACTCTCTATCGGACACATCGAGGAGTCCGCACACGGGAGAGAGCTCTGTATTCCTTATGGAATGAAGGTGCCGTTTGACGAAGTCTACGTACTTCCTGCAGTGGGTAACAGCGCGAACGCTGCAGTGTCTGCGTCGCGTCTTGGTCTTTCTTCTGCGCTTATTACTTCGCTTGGAAAAGACGCCAACGGTGACGACTGCTTACAACACCTCACAGACGACGGTGTTGCGACAGAATTTATCCGCCAAGAAGAAGGTAAAAAAACTAACTACCATTACGTACTCTGGAAAGGAGATGACCGAACAATCCTCATCAAACATGAAGAATTCACACCTCTTGTACCAGAAATGGGTTCACCAAAATGGGTCTATCTCTCATCACTCGGAAAGCACACCCTTCCTTTCCACCATGAACTCACTGACTACATAAAGGAGCACAGAGAGAGTAAGCTTGCATTTCAACCAGGAACCTTTCAGCTCGGATTCGGTGCAGAACTCGCAGAGCTCTACAAAAATACCGAAGTGGTATGTATGAATAAAGAAGAAGCAGAAGGGTTACTCCAAGAAGAAGGAGCTTCTATGAAGGAACTTCTTGATGGACTAGAAGCGCTCGGACCAAAAGTAATTCTTGTCACTGACGGTCCACAAGGTGCCTACATGAAGTATGACAATACCTACTTCGTCATGCCAGTGTACCCAGACATCGCCCCACCATATGAACGCACAGGGGCAGGAGATGCATTCTTTTCTACATTCATCGCATACCTTGCTAAAGGATACGACCCCGCATATGCAATCAAACGCGCGCCAATCAATAGTATGAATGTGGTACAACATGTTGGCGCACAAGAAGGACTTCTCTCTGAAGAACAGCTTGAAGAGTTTCTAAAAAAAGCTCCCGCTGAATATGAGCTCAAGATACTTGAGTAAGGCGCCAGAATGTAGAACATAGCAAGCCTCTAGCTCTTAGCCTTTAGCCCTTAGCAGTGAGCTGTTAGTAAAATACAAACCCCGCGAACCCTCCTGCTTCGCGGGGGTCTGTATTTCTACTACACGCTATACGCTGTACATTACACACTCTGCGTCTTCCGCTT
>CAZCQX010000030.1:0-7027 GCA_964500955.1 uncultured Candidatus Saccharibacteria bacterium
ATAGAGACGGCTTCTACCACAAAGGGTTTGGTAAAGGAAAATGCTAAGAAAAGAGAAAGAGCAGGAAGAAGAGTAAGGGAGAGTGTACGGAGAAGTCTAGAAGAGAAGAGATACATGGTATGAAGATAGAGAGCTACACAATGCTACGTAGCTACTAACTGCAAGTATATCGTGTATGGGGGGGATGAGAAGTAGAGTGGAGTGGGGATAACTCAAAATACAATTAGCGTATAGCGTATAGCGTGTAGGAAATACTAGAATATAGAACTGAGAGTGTAGAGCGTGTAGTAAGCTGTTAGTGGTGAGCTATTAGCAGAAATACAGAACCCCGCGAAGCCTTCAGCTTCGCGGGGGTCTGTATATTTGTCTATATTCTACGTTCTAAGCTCTAGAGGCTTGAAATACGCTCTTACTTCAATGTGTAAGTGATCGTAACTCTCGACTTGATAACGCTTTCACCCTGAGGAAGACTTACTGACTCTTGACGCACAGCTCCTGCAGATGACACCATCGCGTCCGCCTTGTACATCATAGGATAGTACCCACCATTGTCCTCACTAAAAGAAACAACGGTTCCGAGAGACATTCCAAGAGACTGTGCCGTGCGTAGCGCCTTCTCTCTTGCTTCTTTAATTGCGAGCTCTTTCGCTTCTGCTTCTGCTTTATCTTTATCTTCAACAGTGAACTCTGGGCCAGAAATTTCTGTAATAGCAACTTTTCCAAGAAGACCAAACACGTCCCCTGCCTGTTCTACTTTTCTAATCTTCACAGTCACAGACTGCGCCACTTCGTACCCGGTCACTGTTGTCTTACCTGTTGGGCAAGGCGCAGTGATACAGTACACTTGCTGAGTCTCATATTTAGGATTCACTGAGTATGATGTTGTTTTGATGTCTTTTTTATCAACACCGAGCACTTCAAGTTCCTTTAGCGCTGAGGAAATTTTCGCCTCCGCAAGCTTCTGCGCTTCAGGTACTGTCTTAGCACTTTCTCGCACCGTAAACGAAGCGGTTGCAATATCTGGCTTAGCAGTTACTTCCCCTTCACCAGACACAGAAATAGAAGCAACCTGACCATTTGGATGCTTCATTGAGTCAAGCGCAGAGAGTCCGTAACTAAGCGCTCCGAACGCAAGCATTGCAAGCGCAAGAGTTCCTGCGAACCATGTGTATTTTTTGTATCCTTCTATCATAACTAATGTGTGAAATTTTATTTTATAAACGCCCTTGTCCGTACATATATCCGAGTATAAGAATTATAGCAAGAAGCATGATTGATGCCAAAATAACAAGTGACTCGTCTGTTCTTGTGATAGGAGTTTTCTCAAATTCAACCACATGATGAGGGTGATCAGAGTTTTCAGGTGAGGCGGTGTGAACTTGGGTAGTAACGGTGTCGTTTGTCTGTGCGAGCATGTCGGTAGTCACTTCGGCATAACCAAGTGGCGCACTTGTAACTTGTTCTTCTTTATGGAAAGCGTCTTTGTACTTATCGAATGTCCAGATTGTATCGTGAGAAATCTCAAACGGGACAATGGGTAAATTACTTGGTATTTCTCCTCCATGAAGGACGCTCTTCCTTGATTGGACAGTGTTCGCTACTTCTTGATGTACTGCCATATTGGTGACACTTTGTTTTTCTGATGACACAACTTCTTGTACTGGTGCAACTTTTTGTGGCACTGATTCAGTTTCTACAAGAACAGTTTCTTGCTGTGGTAGCTTATCTGTATCTCTAAAGAAGGACCACTCTTCTTGCTTGGCTGTGTCACTCTTTTTCGGCTCCTCTCTCACTACAGGTTCTTGGGGTTCTGATGGAATAGTAGGAGGTTTTTCCTCTGTGCCGTCAGGTAAGAGGAATGTTATTGTTTCGCCTCCTGTTTGCTGTAGAGGTTGGGTTGTTTGTTGAGTGATTAGAGGTGGAGGTGTCTCTTCTTTTTGAACAGGCGCCAGTTCACTGCTACTCTTTTCATGTAATGCGATAGTGGTAGTCTGAGGGCGCACCTCTTCTACTTGCATGTAAGGTGTTCTCTCTTGTGGCTCTGTTGTAGATAATAACGTCGAAACATGCTCATCGGGTGATACTTCCGGTGTAGACTTCGCAACTTGTGGCGACGCCCCTTTTGGAAGAGACCTCATGGTTTCGTACACCAAGAGAGCTTCATCTATTGTTCGCTTTTCCCACCCAGCAGAAAGAAGGAGAGTGAGGAGTGACTCTTTAGTTAAATCATCATGACGCAAAGAAAGTTCTTCTATCGCTTTTTCTATTTCTGTTATAGTCATCAAGTACAGAGTGCCACATAATTACAAACAAAGCCATCAACAGAAAACTATTTCTTCTTCTTGGTTTCTTCTGGAGCAGGTGCTGGGGCTTGTAGTGAAGCAGAGAGGGATTGCACAAGGGTGGTCAAGTCTTGGTTGCCTGGATTTCTCTTAAGAAGCTCTTCCGCGAGAGGTTTCGCGATATCAGGGCGACCTCCATCTCGTAACGCAAGAACAAGGAAGTATGCGATGTTTTGATTGTTAGGATCTTTCTCGAGTCCTGCACGAAGAGCAATTACAGCGTTCTGATAATCTTTTTTAGCATAAAGAAGAAGTCCTGCCTGGGTGTACACAAGAGGGTCATTAGGTGCATTCTTAACCGCCTCAACAGCATACGCAATAGCTTCATCTATCTTGTTGTCCGAAGCTTCGAGTTGGCTCATAAGGTAGAGAGCGTCTGCGAAATTCTGCTTTTTCTTGAGCGCTTCGGTAAGATTGGTTCTTACTCCATCCTTGGTTCCTGCAGAAATCTCAAGACGTGCTTGCATGAGATAAAGATATGGGTTACCTGGGTAGAGTTGTATAGCTTTACCATAAGCATCTTTTGCACTCGCGAAAGCTCCTTCCTTGTCAAAAGGTACTGCAAGCTCATACGCACGACCAAGAGATACGTAGTTCTGATAGTTGTTTGGGTTAATGGCTACAGCCTTGAGTGCATGGTCTACAGCCTTCTGAGCTGTAGCGAGGTAGACTGCTTTCATCTCTTCTTCGTTTTTATTCTGAGTAGCAACGAGGTTACGGTTAGAAGTGATAGCATATTCAACCAAAACCCGCTTAAATGCATCATGTGCATAGATATCGTACGCCTTCTCAACAAGCTTCGTAGCATCATCAACATTTGCAGATGTTTGAGCTTTCGCATAGAGAGAGAATGCTCGCGCTTTGTTTATGGTAACGATAGCATTCACACAAAAAACAATTGCAAGAGGCACAAGAAGGTACGCAAGTTTCTTGCTTGGATGAAACTCTGTAAGACGAGCTTTCGCCAACCCAAGACCAGACACGACCATCCACATGACAAGCATTGCATACGAAAGAGGAACAAGAAGTGACACTACGAAGAAATAGATGAGCGACACAAGGAGGAGACCAAGTATAAAACGCTCTTTACCTTCCCTGTTCTGACGATAACTAATAAATGTACTATAAAGACCTGCAATAACAAGGAGGAGAAGCGCAAGAACCCCTACGAAACCAATGGTGACGAAGAATGTTGACATTGTGTCGAATCCTTGAATAAACTCATACCCGAAGTATTGTGAGTTGATCACATCTTGAGGACGATAGAGTTGCCAAGCTCTTGAGAAATTACCAGAACCAACCCCGAAGATTCCCTCATTCATCAAGGTACTCTTGCCCACAAGAAGGGTGCTTGAGAGGTTAGGACGAATGCTGTTCTGGGAAGCAACTGTTACTGCCCAAGCAACGAAAAGACATGCAGTAGTGAACACGAATATTTTGTAACGCTTCTTAACTTGACCTTTGGCGGTGTAAAAGAAAAGCACTGCAGAAAAAAGTCCGATATACGCTGCGAGAGATACTGTGCTAGAAAATCCGGAGAAAAAAGTTCTCGCAAAATCAACCAACCCTCCTCCGATCATAAGTGTAGTCACAAACACAAGACTAGAAAGAGAAAGTAAGCCAACCATCACGAACTTGAGGTAGTGGCGCACTGTCTCTGGAAGAGAACGCACCAGATACATCACCACAGGAAGACCAAGAAGAGCAACAGAAGAGTACTGATTAAGCCCATCACCAAAGAGAATAAGAAGTGGTGAGCCTGAAAAAACAGTAGAGAGCGCAACCGCCGCAGAAAATCCAAAATATCCTAAAAACTCAAGACGAGACACTGTATGCCATGTCTTCGTGATAAGCGCACGGAGCACATAACTAAGGAGTGCTACCGCAATCACTATCATCATAGCGATATGATATGTAGTGTCTCCTGGGAACACTGTCTTTGGAATAAAAAATAGTGGGGAGCCAACAACGATAACAATAGTTGCGTACTGATAGACTCTAGAAAGTAATGATGTAAAGAATTTCATAATTTTTAATAATTTTAATAAACCTGCGACATATACTGTAGTCCAGTATACAATTTTTTATCTTTTTTCTCTGTGGAAAAATACTTATTTTATAGAAAATACAAGGTATACTTTTAAGTATCATGAGCATCGACGCACTCCTTCCACCACAACCCCCTTCACCACAGGCCCCTACCCCTGAGGTGAGAAACGTCTACCCTGCGGTGAGGCGTCTTTTCCTAACCCTTCTTGTGGTAAGCCTTCTTCTTCTTGGTCTTTTTTTAATGTACCAGAACGGTAAAAGCATCTATGACAACGGTATCTAGCCTTTTCTCAAAAGTCTCCCCTCTTTTCAGTGGGATTGCTGAGACCATTTCAGGAGAAGTTGATTGCTCATTCGAAACTCTTTCCCTCTATGCAAGGGATGCTTCTTCCTATTATATTCAACCACAGGCGGTTATCTACCCAAAGAACGCGACAGATATCAAGCATATTCTTGCGTTTGCACGCGAACTGAAGATGCCAGTCACTGTGCGCGGGTTAGGAAATGGCGAGCACGGTGGATGTCTCTCGGAAGGAATCATTCTTGATCTCCATCGTCACTTCAACCAAATACGACACATTAACATGCTAGAACAGACCGTGACAGTAGACGCAGGTGTCTCCGTTGCCGAATTTATAAAAAAACTTCACACATGGCAGTTCGACATCCCGTGTCTCGATGAGTTCGATACCACCGCTTCTGTTGGGGCGTATGTTGCCACACGTTCCATCTCATCATCTTCATTTCATTATGGAAGTGTCCGTGACTGGATAGAGGGAGTAAGGGTGGTGGTTGATAACGGTGAGGAACACAACATCGCGGATGGCATAACCCCAAGCGGAAGACTTCTTGGTATTTATCAATCAGTCTTCCCTCTTCTCTCAAGTTATCAAGCTCATATACGAGCGAACAAGCCAACAACAGAAGAAGCCTCTGGGTATTCTGTATGGAACACTACGATAGGACCACGACAACTCATTGATGAAATAGTCGGCTCTGAGGGTACGCTTGGTATTATTACTTCCATCACCTTTAGAGTGACCACTTACAAACCTTTTTCTCAGGTCACTTGTATACCAATAGAAAACAAAGATGATATTCCTCACTTCATAGAACTTGCGAAAAATCACAGAGTCGAAAGAATGTTTCTCTACGATCATATCTTTATGGAACTTAGCAAGAGATACTCTCAACATCACATTCCTTACTTTAAAGATGCGTCCTACGTTCTTATGACGGTGCACACGCACACTGACAAAGAAAAGCTAAAGAACCTCGTGAAAACATTTCACCACGCACTTCCACACGGCGAAGAAGATAGTGTCCTTGCCTCTTATGATGTATTCGAGCGACTACTTTCACCCACTTTCATTCAAGAAGTATCGAAAAAGTACAGCAACAACGTTCTTTCACCACTCCTTTCCACTAACGGTCTTCTAGTAAAACCTAACAAGATTCCCAGTCTTCTACGACGCCTCGAACACATCACCGACTCAACTGGAAAGATGTACACCGTGTCTGGTTTTGTTGGAAGCGGGCATCTAGCGATCACCCCTCTTTTCGATTTATATTCAAACACACACGACACCGCAACCACTGAATATACTCATGCAGTATTCGAGGCTGTGAAAAAGGAAGGGGGGAGTTTTTCAGCATTAGGTGGAGACGGCCTCACCAAAACCCCTCACCTCCCTCAGAAATATAATGAAACAATGCTTACTCTTTTTAAGGAAATAAAAAACGCTTGGGACCCCCTCGGCATTCTTAACCCAGGAAAAAAACTTGGCACAAGCTTCCACTACTTAAGCCAACGCATAGTAAAAAACAGGTAGAGCTACTTCACCAACTTTCTTACATGGTCTTCTGGGTTGTAGTTTTCTCTTACAATACCCCGAGCCCATACACGGAACTCTTTTCCCCATTCCCCTTTTACCCTAAAACCAAGCGCGATAATCACATCCGTGTTGTATACAAAAATTTTCCTTGCAACTTTTTTCTTTCCTTCCTTTTGTGTCACAAGAAGTTCTCTTTCTGTCTCCTGACGAGAAAGCTCTTTTTCTGAATAAATTTTCTTTAAATGATCATTTACTGTTGGAACACTTCTTCCGTAAATACGTGCCATTCTCTTCTGAGTGCTCCACACTTCTCCGTCAAAAATGAACACCCCTTCCTTTACAAGATTTGGTTGGTTGTCAATATGAATACGTGGGAGAAGGTTGTGATTGGTGGTCATATATTATTTTTTATGAAGAGGTGTTGTGTCAGAAGAAAAGAATGCGTAATCTTTTTTGAACAACGTAAGCGCAATATGATAAATACTGTACGTAATGAAAAACGCAGCGAACACATCAATAGAATAGTGCAGGTGCGCGAGAAGCACAATCGCTCCGAACACAATAGAAGATGCTAGGAACAGGGTTCTTACATATAAATGATTCCAGAAGATAAGCGCAATGAGAAACGGTAATCCTGTATGCCCTGAAAAGAACAAATCGTTTCCTGAGGTAATGCAGTCAAGGAGTCTTGACTCAAGATCAAGCTTGGTCGGCTAAGGTCTAAACTGAGTCAAAGAAACAAACATCGCTCTTATGATGATAAAGCGTGCAACTGCCTTGAGACTAAAAGGTGCCATTGCT
>CAZCQX010000031.1:0-6571 GCA_964500955.1 uncultured Candidatus Saccharibacteria bacterium
TTGCGCCAGACACGTGATCTCCGATGTCTGAGTGTACTGCATATGCGAAGTCTATGGTGGTTGACCCTTCGGGGAGATCTATCACATCTCCTTTTGGAGTGAGAATGAACACACGACTCTCGAAGAAGTCCTCCTTTAAGTGCTTCATGAAGTCGCCGTGTTGCTGTATCTCTTCTTGCCATCTGATGAGCTCCTTGGTCCATCCTGTCTTCTTTTCTATCTCATCTTTGCTCTTATTCTTGCCTACTTCTTTATAAGAAAGGTGTGAAGCGATACCGAATTCCGCTTCTCTGTGCATTTCTTTGGTTCGTATCTGTATCTCAAGAGTGTTACCATCTCCCATGAAAATAGTGGTATGGAGCGACCTGTACCCGTTTGGCTTAGGTACTGCGATATAGTCCTTGAAACGTCCAGGAAATGGTTTGTAAAGGCCGTGTATCACACCGAGTGCTTGGTAGCAGTGCGCAACTGTTGGAACGATGATACGAAGCGCGAGAACATCGTGCACCTTGGATATGTCCATGTCATATCTGCGGAGTTTTTGCCATAGAGAGTAGAGATGTTTGATGCGGTAGTCGATGCACTCTATTTCAACATCAAAGACAGAAAGCTCCTCAGAGAGGGTTGTTACCACTTTTTCTACATGCTCATTTGAGAGAGGTGCAACTTCGTTGAAGAGGGCGAGTGTCTGGTCATGCTCCTTAGGGTATACATAGGGGAAGGCAGCATCTTCGAGTTGTGCTTTGAGACGTCCCATACCGAGACGGTCAGCGAGACGTGCATGGATCTCGAGTGTTTCAAGTGCGATACGCTTCTGCTTTTCTTTTGGAACATGCTCGAGTGTTTGGATGTTGTGAAGTCTGTCACAGAGCTTGATGACCACAACACGTATATCATCTGCCATTGCTACGAAAAACTTACGAAGTGACTCTACGTGACGTTCTGCCCCAGAGTATTTTAGTTTTCCAAGTTTGGTGACTCCTTGAACGAGTTTGGTAATGTGTTCTCCGAACTCCTTACTCATTTCTGCTTCAGTGATAGAGGTATCTTCTAGCACGTCATGCATGATGCCGGCTGCAATGGTGTCTGGGTCCATTTTAAGCATGGCAAGGTTAAGTCCTGTTGCGAAGACGTGGTTGTAGTAGGGCTCACCTGATTTTCGTAGTTGGCCTTTGTGTGCTTGCTCTGCGAATGCGCACGCTTTTTTTATAAGGGCTTTGTCTTCTTCGTGGATATCAGGAAGGAGTGCGAATATTCTGTTAGGATCTGTTGGTGTTGGAGAAACAGGGGTCATGTATCAACAATATCATAGAGATGATGTGTTGTAAAAAATTTTCACCAACATGCTACGAATATGGGATGACGTTCTATTGGCGATTATTGAAGAAGATAGAGCATACAACAAGAAACCGCAGAAGCGGTTTCTTGATCACTTACCGCCCGAAAAGCACATCTTACTTCTTTTCGATTTTATGAGGATTGTGGTTTGGACACGTTTTGCTCGAGCATCTTTCTGGAATCGTTTTCGTTCCTTCCATCATGAGTTCGCCACAGAGTTTACAAATGTTGCCAGTTGGTTTCGTCTTCACTATGTGCTTACAGTCAGGGTAGTTGGTACACGCATAGAAGATGCCGAATCTTCCACGTCGTTCCTCCATCTCACCGTTTTTGCAATGGTTACACTGTACGCCTGTCGATTTCTTTTTCTTCTCTTCTTCGTCTTGTTCGATGTACTTACACTTTGGGTAGTTGTTACATGCGATGAATTTTCCATAGCGTCCGTCGCGTTCGATGAGTTCGCCGTCAGAGCACTTAGGACATTTTCTTCCAAGTGATTTAGGTCCTTCCATTACGGAGCCGTCTATTTTTCTGGCACCGGTACAATCTGGATATCGAGCACATGAGTAGAAGCGACCGTTCTTTGCGAGTTTGATAACCATGGTCGAGGTACAGAGAGGACAGAGAAGATCACTCGGTGCGTCTCCCATGCTGGTTACTTTCTCAAGATCATCTTTTTCTTTTACTGCAGTATGGAAAGGTCCGTAGAATTCCTCAAGAGTCTTTCGATAGGTTGCATGCCCATCAGCAATGGTGTCGAGCTTGTCTTCCATCTCTGCAGTGAATGTGTCACTTATGTACGTGCCGAAATGATCTTCAAGGAATGAAATAACAACCTCACCTGTGTCCGTTGGGTGAAGTGCTTTGTTCACTTTTTCTACATACCCACGATCTTCAATGGTGGAGATAATGGAAGCATATGTTGAAGGTCTGCCTATGCCACGCTTCTCGAGCTCCTTGATGAGACCTGCTTCGGTGTAGCGGTTAGGTGGTTGTGTCTGCTTCTCTGTAGACTGAAGAGTGAGCAGATCAACAGAGTCACCAACAGAAAGAGGTGGAAGTTCTACGTCGTCTCCTCTTGCGTCCTTATCTACAGTGAGCCATCCTGCGAACTTAAGTATCGAACCTGTCACAGAAAAGTTAGGGATAGGTGTTCCTGCAATATTGGCAGAAACCTTGGTACGCATAAGCTTCGCATCCTTCATCTGGCTTGCGACGGTTCTTTCCCAGATGAGGGTGTAGAGCTTCTTTTCGTCATCAGTTGTTCCTCCGTAGCGAAGTGTACTATGAGAAGGGCGTACTGCTTCGTGGGCTTCCTGAGCGTTTTTTGATTTTGTTTTGTATTGACGTGTCTCAAGGAGTTCTTTGCCAAAGTTCTTTTCTACCACAGAAGCAATCTCGCTAAGAGCTTGAGCACTGAGTGTGGTGCTGTCTGTTCTCATATAGGTAATGAGACCTTTTTCGTAGAGTTTCTGAGCGACACTCATCGTGCGAGATGGGGCGAATCCAAGTCGAGAAGATGCTGCCTGTTGAAGTGTTGAGGTGGTAAACGGTGCCTTAGGTGAACGAGATACTTCAGTGCTGTCTACTGCAACGATGTGCCAAGAACCTTTTCTTCCTTCTTGTACGATTCTCTCTGCTTCTTCCTTTGCTTTTGGTTGTTCTTCACATTCAAGCACGAAGGTGTATGACTTACTCTCGGCGAGTCTGCCTTCTTTTTTGAATTCACCTGCGATGACGTAGTAGGTGACAGGGATGAATGCACGAATTTCACGTTCACGTTCCATGATGATACGAAGTGCGGGGGATTGTACACGGCCAGCAGAAAGTCCGTAGCGAACTTTTTTCCAGATAACTCCAGAGAGGTCGTATCCCACGAGACGGTCGAGCACTCGACGTGCTTCCTGAGCTTCCTTTAGGTTCATATCTATCTCACGAGGATGTTTGAGCGCTTCCTTCACTGCGCTCTCGGTGATTTCGTTAAAGGTGACTCGCTTCGCATGATCAAGCTTGCAGGCTTCTTGGATGTGCCACGCAATAGCCTCACCTTCACGATCGGGGTCGGTTGCGAGAATTACTTCATTAGCCTTCTTCGCTAGCGCGCGGATGTCGGCAATCACCTTTTCTTTCCCAGGAGAAATCTCGTAGTGTGGCACGAAGCCAGCAGGGATGTCTACTGCTTTTTTATTGGACTTAGGAAGGTCTCGTACATGACCAACAGAAGCGCGTACTTCATATGCGCCGTCGAGATATTTTGCAATAGTCTTTGCTTTTGATGGTGACTCTACGATGAGGAGTTTCATAAGGAAAAAGCTTGAAGCTTCTAGCTGTTAGTCTTTAGCTTATCACATGAACATACAACATGCGTGTTGATTATGTTGTGCTGGTAGCTTATAAAGATACTAAAAACTGATATTATACTATTTTTCTCAGTTCTCCAAATGTTTCCTCAATACAACCTTTTAGTTCAAGTGTGGAACACGCACTAAGAAATTCATTAAGAGGAAGTCCTGATCGTTCAAGGGCGGTATCTTTTGAGAGAGGTTCTCTGAGGGTTAAAAGAAGTACTTTTTCTTGTGATGTGAGGTCAAGCGGAAGGGTAGCATCTTCCTCGGTGTCTTCTTTTTGAAGATGAAGAAGTTCGTAGAGATCTTCCTTTCCTGTAATGGGTGTCGCACCATCTCGTATGAGAGAATGGGGACCTTTTGCTGTTGGAGAGAAAATGGTTCCTGGAACTGCTCCTATGTCTCTACCAAGCTCAAGTGCGAGACGAGCGGTAATGAGGGTGCCTGATTTTTCTTCTGCTTCTATAATGATTGTCGCATCAGAAAGTCCTGCCATGATACGGTTGCGTGCTGGGAAGGTCCACGGGGCAGCTTTTACTTCGTCTGCAAGTTCTGATATGAGACATCCGTCGTACTCTATGATATCTTTCGCAAGGAACCTGTTCGTAGAAGGATAGATAGACCTCTCACCAAGACCACTTCCTGGAACGGCGATGGTAGTTAGGTTGTGGGTGAGCGCTTGCTTGTGTGCGATGGAGTCGATACCAAGCGCAAGTCCAGAGACTACAATAACATTCATTCCAGACAGAGAAGCCACTAAATACTCTACGACTGATTTTCCATACTCTGTATATTTCCGAGAACCAACAATAGTAAGAATGCGAGGAGACGCTCTTCCGTATTCATCAAGAGTTATTTCCGGGAGCTCTCCTTGTAGGTAGACACACTCAGGTACTTCATGAAGCTCGAGCAGTCGAGCAAGTAGTGGATGATCTTTAAAAGATGACTTAGGAATGCGGTGTGACATTTCAGTGATGATGAAAGTATAGCAACAAATGTTTGAGACCGTTTCTTCTTTCTGTGAATCTATTGTGTTGTTTCTATTGTGCAAAAGAAAAAGCGGACACAGGTGTCCGCTTTTGGTGAGTGCTTAGAAGCACACGAGGCCATTCTTCTTCGCTTCTGCGACGATGGCATGGCGTGTTGTCTCTACATCTGTATGCCAGTTCTCGTAGATATAGCTCCATGAGTCTCTGGTTGGGTACACACTTTGGTTACCGAACAATATGTAGTCTATTCTTTCAAAGAAATTCAAACGCGGTATCTTTTTTCCGTAGAGCACAGAGTCTCGCATGTTCACCACAAACACAGGGAACCTGCCGTTGGTGGTGATACTCAATCTCTGTCCTTGGTACATGATGAGACACAAGGGTTCGTTCCCGTCTATGCTCACAGTGTCGATACCGTCTCGTCCTCTATTGGACATTGGGCGGTAGTAGCGATATACAGAACCTGGAGTCTTGTAAGAAGTCCCGTCACGACGAGAAAAGTCATTGCGATCAGGATACAAGGGTGGTTCTGCACTGCGAACAGAGAGTTGCACACTAACGATGGTACTTGAAACTGCTCCTTGTTGGTAGCTGTGCCTTTGTTCTGCTACTTGCTCCGCCTCTTGTCCCTTCTGAGAGACGCCGTCGATTGGGTGTGTGAAATTGAGCACCCATGTCGACAGAAGGGTTACAAGTAATATCCTGAAACCGATTCTTTGAAACAGAAGTTCCGGATCTCCTTTTTGGAAACCGAACAACCACGATAACAGATTTGTGATGAGCATATCTGTTTTTGCTGTCCAAAAAGTTGTTTCAACGTTTATGTTGTAGCGTGGCTTTGATTGGTCGACATAGTGGTAGATTTCCGGTGTGGTCATTGCCATTCTAAGACGTTCCGTTATCGGACGGAAAATATCCCAAAATGTGTTGATGCCGATGTTGCGAAGGAAGGGGAATGGGTTGGCTGAGAGAACCACTCCATCAGACCAATAAATCCCTGTTCCCGAATTGAAAAAGGTCACCTCTGCGTAGGTTCCAGTCTCGATAATTCGGAGAAACATAAGCAGTTCTCCTACAAGGAAGAAACCAAGCGTCCACATGTAGTAGTGGTTTGCTGTCAGAAACCCAAAAAATCCATACGTGTAGAAACTTATGAATATGAGGGAAAGCACAGCACTCTGTGTCTTGGTGATACCCATGATGCAGTCCTTTCTTTGAAGATTGAAAAAGAGCTATGTTAGTAACAATACTGCCACATACTGGAGGAAAAGAAAAGGAAACACATGCTACATTGAGTACAGTATGGTGTATGAAGCGGTTCGTGTGCATCCTAGGTATAACAAAAAAGCGGACACCGCTGTGTCTCGCTTTTTGTGTTGCGCTCAGGGCGGAACTCGGTCAGGAAACTTCTCGTCGCAGGGCGGGACTCGTTCACAAATCTGCCTCGTCGTAAACTCCTCGAAGCAGATTCGCGAACCCTATTCTCGTCCCACGCAAGCCAAGCAGTTGGCTTGCTCTCGATCGACACTGTTATATGTAAAATACTCACCTAGGTACAAGTGAGTATTTTACATATATGTGCCCAGGGCGGGACTCGACTCCGGAACTACTTCCTCACTGCGTTTGTCAGAGATAGTTCCGTAGTCTCTATTCTCGTCCCCGCAAATGACGCAGGTCATTTGCTCTCAACTGACAGCAAAATAATAAATACCCACATTGAGTACAACATGGGTATTTATTATTTTGTGCCCAGGGCGGGACTCGAACCCGCACGAGCGTAATGCTCCGCAAATTTTAAGTCTGCTATGGCTACCATTTCATCACCCGGGCGTATAGCGTACAAAAGCCAAGCAGTTGGCTTTTGTCATATACTTCATCAGTATACTGTTCTTTTGTAAG
>CAZCQX010000032.1:0-6519 GCA_964500955.1 uncultured Candidatus Saccharibacteria bacterium
TGAGAGCTTTTACAAGGTTTCCTTTCTCTTGCACCACTTGTTCTCTGTCTTTAAAAAATTCTATATGCACAGGAACCTCTCCGAACTGTGTCACTACTGCAATGTCAGGCTTCACCCATGACGTCACCGCCTTAATATCTCCTGGTCTGTCGGCACCGATTTCGAGCACGAGATGTGTAGGATACTCTTTAGAAAAAGGAAGAAAGAGTCCGCGGATGATGATGAGCACCCAAGAAAGTGGGTTACTCCACCCAGACTTTTCACCAAGCACAGTGAGCGGAACACCGAATTCACTATTCATACTCTTCTCACTTCTTCGTGTGTGATACTTCGTCTTAAGGACTGAATAGATAGCATCCTTGGTAGATGTCTTACCTAGGTTGCCAGTGACACCGATAATAAACGGCTTATGTTTCTTAAGTACAAGCGATGCTTCCCAAGTAAGAATACGAACAATAAGTGGTTTGATGAGATCTTTCATGATAAATGGGGAAGTCGGCTATATAGTGTTGCGTGCTTGTTAATAAACTATACACCACAGTTTAACATAAAAGGTAGACGTTTTGCGTCCGCTTTTTGTGTATTTCTCCACCTTCAAATTGGTCTATTTCTCCATCACAATAAAAGTTTTGTTATTCTTTTCTGCCAAAAATGTCAACTTATTATTTACTGACCAAAACTTAACAAGTTCCCTGTTCCCAGGAATTGAATCATACTTCTTCCCTACCTCATCCCCATCATAAACAATGAATTCTTTTTTATTTTTTTTAACATAAAAAGCAAGTTTTTTATTTACTTCTCGAAGACTGCCTACCGTGTCATAACCATCAACTCCCACTTCTTTCCCATCATACAAGACAAACCAACTATCATTCTTTTTAACTGGGACAGCAATCTTATTATTTACCACTGCAGGCTTATCAACAACCTCATACTTCATACTTACATCTTCTAAGCCGTCACCTCTATATATATCATAAAGAGCAAGATTTTCCTTTGAGGATGAGGTTGCGATTTGAATTTCTTTCCCATCATATACAAGCACAACATTATCAACTTTTGCTGTTCCTTGAATTTGGCTAACCATATCCTTAACAGCTAAATATGCTAGCTTACCGTTGATATTTTTCAGTGTTTTTATTACATCATAAGATTTTTCCCCTTCCTTGCCATCATAAACCACAACATATCTTCCATTTTTCATTACAACATATGCAAGCTTTCCATTTATTACAGCAATCTCCTCGGAAACAAGATTGTTATACTCTTTACCTAAATCAACACCGTCGTAAACCACAAATGTCTTACTTGCCTTTGTTGTAACAAAAAATAAAACTTTCCCATCAAGAACTTTTACTGAATCCGGGTGGATTGTGTTAAGTTCATACCCGCTTCCAAGCTTTTGGTTACCATATATAAGAAATTCTTTATCTCCTTTCTTACCTATATAGGAAAAGACTTCGTTAATTTCCATTGGTGAATCTGATTCGTCATATTCTTTTGCAACTTCTACACCATCATAAACTACATAACTTTTCTGATTTTCAAATACTCTGTACCCTATTTTTTTATTAACAGACACAAGGTTATAAATAGCATCATACTCTTTACTTATCTTTTTGCCATCATACACAACAAATTCTTTTCCGTTATTTTTTGCAACATATGCCAACTTTCCATCATTTCCAATAAAAGAAGAAACTGTCTCATACTCTGAACCAAATTCTTTTCCATCAAAAACCACTATCCACTTGTTTTTTAAACGCGCCATATAGGCTAATTTTCCACCAATATCCATAGGACTAGCAACAGAAGTATATCCTTTTCCGATTTCTATAAATGCTACATTCGATGAATTATTTGTTAAGTTTAATACCTCATTAGTGAAGCTTTTAGCGCTCTCATTTGCTGTATTTTTTACCACAAAACTTGTACACGTCTCATTTTTGATAGCGGCACGAGTAAGTGAAAAAACTTGTCCAGAACGAGAAAGACCTACACTTGCTTGATATTTTTTAACGGCACCCAAAGTGCCCACCCCAAAATACCCATTAGGTTTTGCAGTAAGATATCCTTTTTCTTTCAAAAAATTTTGAAGCGAGAGTACAGAGGAAGATTCCATTCCTTTGGAAAGGTTTTTAGGCAAATCAACACAAGTAAAAGCAGATGCTGACGTTAGGGAACTTAACGCATACCAAACAACACTGCTGAGTAAATATTTTTTCATACTACACTAAGTGTAGCAGGGGTATTTATACTCTCTTGGGGATATCTTATCTCTTCGCAGAGTATCACACTGGAAACCTTGTTTTGAAGCTATAAAAAAACGGTACCGTTCATAACGTGTACCGTCTTTCTCTGCTTTTTCTTCATCGAGGAACAAGGAGGACGAATGTCATTGTTCCATCTTCTCGCACACGCTGTTCAAGCATTCCTCGGCTTAAAAGAGAGTTGAGGATTGTTTCTATCTCAGCACGAATAAATGCCGGATTGTTATCCACCAGTTCTGAAAGAGTGACAGGAACACCCAGAAGAAAACTAGCAAGCTGTTTCATTGTCATTTCTCCTTAATATATATATAGTTACAACTTCCTAAACTCTACTAAAATAAAGCCCTAACGCAACAAAAAACAACCTTTCGGTTGTTTTTTGTTGCGTGGTTACCTTCGTGACGATTCGTACTCCTTACAGTCACACTTCTTCACCTTCTTTCCACTACCACAAGGGCACGGATCATTTCTTCCCACTTTGGAAGCCCCTGCTATGGTATCTTGTTGCTTAGACACACTCTCTGGTATTACCTGCACAAAGTCCTGTGTACGCTGTGCTTCTTGTGCTGCGAAGAACCCGTCAATGTTTTCTAGGAAAATGATGAGCTCATTGTTAAGGGTTGTTTCTAGATTTCTAAATGCTCGTAGACCTTCTTTCTTATACTCCACAAGAGGGTCGCGTTGTCCGTATGCACGGAGATTCACCGTATTACGAAGATGTTCCATCTGATCAAGGTGTTCCATCCACAAGGTATCAATAGCCTGAAGCATCATGATACGGAAAACATGGCGTACTGCTTCTTTGGAATACATTTCTTCTTTCTTTGCAATTGTCTCACCAAGCTCTGGCTTAAGAGCGATGAGATCATTGAATACTTCTTCTACAAGGTTATCGTCACCGAAAAGAATACGACGACGCTTGGAATAAATACTTGATCTCTGGTGACTTAACACATCGTCATACTGAAGCGTATGCTTACGGGTATCAAAATGGAATCCTTCTATCTTTTCTTGAGCTCCTTCAAGCGCTCTTGTTACGATACGAGACTCAATAGGTTCATCCTCTGGGATACCGAAGCGTCCCATCATGTTCTTAATGTTTCCAGAACCAAAGACACGCATAAGATCATCTTCAAGGGAAACATAAAACTGTGTCTCTCCAACATCCCCCTGACGTCCAGAACGCCCACGCAACTGGTTGTCTATACGACGAGCTTCGTGACGCTCTGTACCGATTACGAAGAGTCCACCAAGTGCGAGCACTTCCTCTCTCTCCGCATCGGTTGCGTTCGGACCACCCAACTTAATGTCGACACCACGTCCTGCCATGTTGGTCGCGATAGTAACCGCGCCACGCTTACCAGCACTTGCAATAATCTCACCTTCCTTTTCATGATTCTTGGCGTTAAGAATAGAATGAGGAACTCCTTCACGTTCGAGATACTTAGATATTGCTTCGTTCTTCTCGATAGAGATGGTACCGATGAGCACTGGCTGACCTTTCTCATGGAGCGCTTTTACTCTCTTAGCGAGAGCTTGCCACTTACCTTTCTCTGATTGGAAAATAAGGTCTGAATGATCAGTACGGCGAATCACGTTATGTGTAGGGATAGGAGTCACCACAAGACCGTACACTTTATAGAACTCCTCTTTAGAAGTTTCTGCGGTACCTGTCATACCGGCAAGCTTTTCATAAAAACGGAAATAGTTCTGGAATGTGATGGATGCAAGCGTACGAGACTCTTGCTCTATCTTCACCCCTTCCTTCGCTTCAACTGCCTGATGGAGACCGTCTGACCATCTTCGTCCTGGTTGCATACGTCCTGTGAACTCATCCACAATCACCACTTCTCCGTCGCGTACCACATACTCCTTCTCACGAATAAAGAGAGCTTTCGCACGAACTGCTGTCTCGAGATGGTGAACGTTTTTCATTCCTTCGATAGAGTACATATTAGTGATACCGAGCATTTCTTCTGCTTTAGTGATACCACTTTCTGTAAGAGCGATAGCGCGCTGTTTTTCATCAACGGTATAATCCTCATCTTGAATAAGAGTATCTGCTATCTTCGCGAACGTAGTATACATATCACTTGATTCCTGTGCAGGAGCAGAGATGATAAGCGGGGTACGAGCTTCGTCTATCAAGATAGAGTCGATTTCGTCAACGATTGCATAATGGTGCACACGCTGAGAAAGTGCGTCCTTGCTGTAGCCGATATTGTCACGAAGATAGTCAAAACCGAATTCGTTGTTCGTACCATACGTGATATCAGCCTTATACGCATCCTGTCTTCCGCAAGGCTTGAGAAAATCATGCACCACCTTATACGACCCGACTTCATCACGTGTGGCGTCATCGTTTTTTTCTTCTTGTTCGCTTAAGTGAGTACTGTCGTAGAGATATGCTGACTGATGATTGATAACAGAGATACTAAGACCGAGCTTGTCATACACCTGACCCATCCACACAGCGTCACGACGAGAGAGGTAGTCGTTCACCGTCACCACATGCACACCACGTCCAGTGAGTGCGTTTAGGTATGCAGGAAGGGTTGCAACGAGAGTCTTCCCTTCACCTGTACGCATCTCTGCAATGTGTCCACGATGAAGCAAGATACCTCCAATCACCTGCACTCGATAGTGCATCATATGAAGCGTGCGACGTGATGCCTCCCGAACAAGCGCGAACGCCTCAGGAAGAACTTCTTCGAGAATCTTCTTTTCTTTATCTCTAAGAGGTGCACCTTCTAAACCTTCTAGTGAGGTGGTTACTTTTTCTTTAAGGGTGAGACTTCTTTCTCTTAGTTCTTCATCTGAGAGTGTCTTGAGTGATTCTTCGTAAGAAAATACCTTATCTACTATAGGGGTAAGTTTCTTTACGGCCTTCTTCGACTCATCTCCAAACATGTTTTCTATAAAAGGGATTGCAAGTGACATAGTCAGGCGATTATACCATAAAAAGGAAGCTTCATCTATGTACAAAAAAGCCCCGCTTAGCAGGTAACTCTTCTGTTCTTGACTGTTCTTTACGCTATGGAACCAATGGAAGACTCACAGGAAGACGATTCTTGAGTACAAGACTTGCAAAAAAGAAAACAGACACCTCGGGAGCGGTGTCTGTTTTCTTTTTTTGAGAAGGAACAAGAGGGCGAACTATGCGCGCTTTGCTGTCTTCTTAGCTGCTTTCTTAACAACTTTCTTAGCTACTTTCTTCACCACTTTCTTTGCTGGTGCTTTCTTAGCTACTTTCTTTGTTGCTTTTTTAGCTGCTTTCTTTGCTGCTGCCATAAATTTTATTATGCAAAAATGAGAGTGCTTATAAATTATTTTGATCACGACCATTGATCAATCTACTCTCTATATATAAGTATGACACTCGTATGTATACACACAAGTGATAAGAGATGTTTTTCTGTGGATAACTCAAAATTTTCTTAATGTTACTTTATGCAAATGCGAAGAGTTTGCATATATTAAAAATCATACTTATTTTACAATGTGTTTTTGGATACACTTTTTATACAAATTTTAGGCATAGTATCTTCTTTGTATACAGAGTTCTACTACTACGAAGGAGTGTACCTACACACAACGAAACACACTATCTATTCATTGTTTCCTTTTGTTAGTGTTGTTGTGTTTTGATCATCATAAGACACCGTACACACTAGTCAGTTACATAAGTAAGCACTGAAGAAGTTACACGCTTTCACTAAAGATACGAAGAACCGCGAAGCCGTAGACTTCGCGGTTCTCTCATCTCTTTTTCTTTCACACCCTCTCTATAATACACACGACACCCTGAGCGTGCAGATATTCTTTCTAGAGCTTACTTACTACTTGGCACCGCGCGCTCCGTAACTGTGATTCTTCGCGACACAACGACATCCGAAAGGAAGAATGTGTTCTTTTACGAACTCTTCTCCGTAATCAAAAGTAATCTCTTCTCCTTCTTTAATATCTTTAATCGCACGAATGAATACTCTGTCTTTCTTTATTTCACTTTCTGCATTAGCTGACTCTTCGCATGCATGGTTAGCATAACGAGCGATGTTCCATGTAGGAGACCCGTCTATAGTCTTCTTGCTCGTGACCTCAAAGAGGTATTCATTTTCTGGATGCTCATCGGCTTCCTTAGCAGTAAGAATGTTCCCGATGTATTCAATAATAAGATCACCTTTCTTGATAACCTCACCTGCGAAGAGCCCCATTTCCGCACTCCACTTCTTCCCTCTTACACGCTTGA
>CAZCQX010000033.1:0-6183 GCA_964500955.1 uncultured Candidatus Saccharibacteria bacterium
GGCAGTTTATTGCGAACCCTCTTATCCGTAATATTATTGGTCAAGAAAAGACATCGTTTGATGTGCGAAAGATAATGGATGAGAGAAAGATTCTTATCGTCAACCTTTCCAAAGGAAAAGTGGGAGAAGGTAACGCGAACCTTATCGGTTCACTCCTTATCACGAAGATTTATCTCGCCGCGATGTCACGAGCTGATGCGAGTTCAGCAGAGCTTGCGAAGCTTCCACCTTTTTATTTTTATGTGGATGAATTTCAAAATTTTGCTAATGATTCATTCGCTTCTATTCTCTCTGAGGCGCGTAAGTATAACCTCGCCCTTACGGTTGCACATCAGTATGTTGACCAGATGGAAGATGAGGTTAAGTCTGCGGTCTTTGGTAACGTGGGCACCATGATCGTCTTTAGAGTTGGTGCAAGCGATGCTGAAATCTTTGAAAAAGAGTTTGCTCCATATTTCACCATGGATGATGTGGTCAATCTCTCTGCATTCCAATTTTATTTACGACTTATGATTGATGGCGCAGGGTCTAAGCCTTTTTCGGCGCGATCGCTTGACCCAATCGTGCAACCACCACATTCTAATGCGGAGGCGGTTATTGAGTATACACGAGCAACATATGGTAAACCTCGTTTCGCTGTAGAGGACGAGATAACTCGTTTCTACACCCCAAAACCAAAAGAAGAAAAAAAGAGGGACACCATAGAGAGACCAAGAGAGCAAAACGAACATCATACTTCTGAGTATTCTCAACAGAACAAAACAAGAACCAATGCGCCACAAGATGCACCTGCGCGAGAATCACAAAGAACGCGTACACTTGCTCCTCAAGAAAAAGTTGTAAAGGTTCGTAAGATAACTGACGCCACCCCTCTTCCGCCAAAACCATTCCATAAAGAAAAAAGGGAGAATGCTCAGTCGGTAGATACCTATGCGGTCAATCGTTCAGTTGAGGAAGCTTTTCACACGCCACCTTTGCGAGAAGATAAGAAGCAACACTTTTCTACGTCTACAAAAAAAGAACCACCACAACCAGTTTTGGAAAAGATGAGCGTTCCTCGTGAAGAAGCTTTTCAGGGCACATCACTAAAAGAAGCTCTTAAGAGGGCAATGGAAGAACATGAACAAGAAACACACAAGGAGCGTTCAGTGCCCAAGGAAGAACAAAAGACTGAACCAAAACAAGATACCGCTACAAGTGTTCACAAAAAAGAAGTCTCAGAAGATGTGCTGAGAAAGCTTTTACAAGACGATTAAGTACTAGTAGTCCATGTATAAAAAATTTCTTTTTATTGTAGTGCTCCTCTCCTTGTTTGAGAGACTTAACGCTCTTAGTATTAATGAAATTTTTTCTAATCCAACAGGGGACGATAGTGGCCGTGAATGGATCGAGGTGTATAACGATACGGACAATGCGGTTGATATAGGGTCGCTCACTCTGTCTATAAAAGGAGGAAATCCTATCATCGCAACACCTGTATCTGGAGGAGTGTCTATTCCTCCGCATGGGTATGGGGTTATAGGTTCCACAGTTTCTGGTGCCACGAGGTTTTTGCAAGATTACCCTGAGTATAATGGTGTTCTGTTTAAGAGTTCTATAAGTCTTGTGAATACTGGTGTAACTTCCATCGACATTCGTCTTGGTGGTACGGTGGTAGATACGGTTTCTTCCTACACAGCAGCAAAAGAAGGGAAATCATATGCAAAAGTAAGTGGCCAGTTTGTTACTGCAACGCCAAGCCCAGGAAAGGAAAACATTGCAGATGAAAGTGTGTCTACGTCTGACGCCCAAGCAACAACAACAAGCACAACAGGAACCCAGACCACCATTCCTCAGATGTCGCCACCCTCTGCAGACATGACATTGTATCTTCCTTTCGAAAGAACGGTGGTAGCTGGGGCTCCAACGGAGTTCTCTGTCTATGCTCTTACTGGCACAGGTAAGGCGGTGAGTCAGATTAGTTACACATGGGCATTTGGTGATGGTGGACAAGGGGTGGGGAGTACTACGGTATACCGTTATATGTACCCAGGGAATTATCTTGTCTATGTTGATGGAACAACGGGGTCTGTTGCAGGTAAAGCAAGAATGAAAGTAAGAGTAGTGAGTCCTGATATCTCAATCTCCTCAATCAAAACTTCTAATGTTGGTTCGTATGTAGAAATAACCAACCCAAACCTGTATGAGCTTGATATATCTGGATGGAAGCTTTCCATTGATGGAGCTATGTATTCTTTTCCTTTCACAACTGTGCTCTTACCAGGTGTGACCAAAGTCTCTTCTTATGCTCTTGGTTTTGCTAGCAGTACGTATAATGCTTCCACAACCATAAAGCTTCTCTTTGGTGATAATACAGAAGTTGTTCGAGCGAAGGAATCGGCGAGAAACTCCCCCGTCACTGCAACTTCTTCTATATCAGATATTTCATTTACGACGAAAAATAGCTTCACACAGAAAGAGAGCATTCGACAGACTGCGCGTATCATCCAACCAAAGCCACCAAGATCACAAGTGTCATCGTCAACTGTTACACCATCTTCGGTGATTACACAAACAGCACACCGCGACAATCGAATTGCAACATTCTTTAAGTCGTTGTTTAGGTGATTATTTTTTTGAGCAGAGTATATTTATTTGGTCGTAGTTTTTGGTGAAGAGGTCTACAGGATTGGATGTCAAAGGAAACGGTTCGTCAATTCCCTCAACAGAGTAGTGGTGTTTTTTCAAAAAGAGTAGTATGTTTTCGGCTATTTTTTTATCATCAGAAAGTTTATATAGCTGAGGAGAGTATTCAATAATTAAAGAAGGAGAATGTTTTTTAATCGTCTCCTCTAAACCTAAAAGCACATCGTACTCGAACCCCTCGGTGTCAATTTTAATGAGATCTATCCTTGATTCTTTTTCTAAGAAAACATCTGCTTTTTCTATAGAGACTTGTAAACTCACTTCTCCTCTTCTTATTAAAGAAGAACCCCCAACATTATCTTTTGGTATGGAGAGAGTTAAGGTGTTTTTTTCTTTTCCGCACGCTATGTTATGTAGCTCTATAACCGCATGACCTTTTTCTTTGTTAAGGAGTACTGATTCTTCTATTTGATGGAAGATGGCTGGTATTGGTTCAAATGCTATAACCTTACCGGTGTTTGCAATATAAGAAGAGAACAGTGTATGGTCCCCGATATTTGCCCCAACGTCGACAAAGACACCATCTTTTGGTAAATGTTTTTTAATGGAAGCAAGAACTTCTTCCTCATAGCATCCTTTCCAGAATATTTCTTGATCAACAAAACCATTCTCTTTTTTAACAAGTAAAGGAAAGCTTATTCCGTCAAAAGAAAATATGGCAATATTGGTGTCTTCCATTGTACGTAAAAACATCTCTCGTCTTTTGAGATAAAAGGTTAAGAGTATTTTCCTGAGGGGGTGGTATATAAAAGAGAAGTTTTGTTTGAAAAAGATCTTTATTTTCAACATAAAACGAGTATACCATGAGATATTTTATTTTTTGATATACTACTAGACATTGTCACACATACATGTATGCATTTTTTTAAGAAAGGTATAATGTTTTTTTTCCATCATATTCGTAATAATCCGGTGTATCTTTTGGCGTTTATTATAAATTCTTTAAAAAGAGACTTTTCTTTCAAAGTCTCTTTTTATTCAGCTGAACAACTCGCTTGCGAAGTTCAACATGGAAGGTCTCTGATACGAATTGGTGACGGGGAGGTGTGTATTATGAATAAAGGAGATGTGCATTATCAAAAATATAATCCAGAGATAGATAAAACGTTATTAGATAGTATAAAGAACTATACCGAGAAAAGTGGATATGTTATATGTATCAACGAGCATGTAATGAACAAAACAAACGCATATCTAAGAAAAGTAAAACAGTTTCGCACGTGGCTTCCTATGAAGACTTACTATTCTCTTTATTTTAATAAAAACGTTACATATGGAGATGCTTCAATTTTTAATTATAAAAATTATTTTGAAACATATTTTTACCCGTTTTTGAAAGATAAGGTAGTTATTCTTGTTGGCAGTACGAGAAATGTTCAAAGTTTCAAAGAAAGAGCAGGAAATGTTTTTAAAACAATATATTACATTGAAACAAAAGAAAAAAATGCTTTTGACGATAACGTGCTACTCCACGAGAGAATTGACAGTATTATAAAAGATTTTCCTAGAGAATCTATAGTAATACTTGCTTCTCACGGCCCCGCAGGGAAAGTTCTCGTGGCGGACTATTGTCAAAAAGGTATTACCTCAATTGATCTCGGGATCGGGGTTGAGCTTATTTTTTCCGAAAAAGTAACACCTTACTCCCTGTTACCAAAAGAGCCGGCGTAAAGAAGGATTCATCAGGCTGTTTTTTGGAGACGGAAGATGATACAATTCTCCAATATGAAAGGCACAATACTTGGTATTCATTATGGACACGACGCGACAGTTGCCCTAATGGTTGACGGAACACTGGTGGAGGCGATGAGTGAAGAGCGTGTATCTCGTCAAAAAAAACACGCAGGATTTCCTCATGAGGCATTGGCGTATATTATTGAAAAATATAATTGCCACAATCCTGAAAAGGTGGTTGTGGTTGGGGTTAATTTTTCTGCAATATATTTTACATCAAAGCAAGATAATATTGACGCAAGAAACAACCCTCGTTTTTCTGATGATTTTATTCGAGCGATGGGGGCAAGGTTTCCCATCCTTGGTAAAGCTATCAAAGCTCGCTATGAGGTAATCGACTTCTTCGTTCATGCTGGCAAGAAGGAGAGCATAAAAAAAGATCTTAAGTCCCGTTTTCCTCATAGTGAGATTGAATTTGTAGAACATCATCATGCTCATGCCTGGTGTGCGCCTCTTTTCTTTGATGATGCTTCTAAGAAAATTATCTTAACTCTTGACGGGGCAGGAGATCTTCTTTCGGGGACAATTTCTTTATTTGATGGAAGAAATGTAAAGATTGAGTCACGTATTCCGGTGTATTCTTCTCTTGGGTTATTGTATTCAGCGGTTACCGACATACTTGGAATGTCTCGTAACGAACATGAGTTCAAGGTTATGGGGCTCGCTCCTTATGCAAAAGCTTCCAGCGGGGAGAAGGTGTATCAGAAACTTAAGAAGTTGGTATGGTTTGACGAAGGGGAGATGACTATAAAAAGCGTCTTACCACAAAGAAAAGCGGTCGCATATGCCACCTCCTACCTCTACGCCTACAACTTCCACCACCACCGCTTCGACTCTCTAGCGTACGGTATTCAGAAGCTCACAGAAGAAATCATTAAAGACATGGCACGTGCTACTATCAAGAAGTATGGAATATCAGACATTGCAGTAGCTGGAGGTGTCTTTATGAATGTGAAAGCAAACCAGTACCTTCTTGAATTGCCAGAAGTAACCTCCCTTACTGTGGTACCTTCTTGCGGAGATGAATCTCTTGCCTTAGGTGCTTGTGCGTATGGATACTCACTTCTCCATAAAGGGGATCTAAGCGGTCTTAAGAAAGTTAACACTCTTTATCTTGGTTCTTCGTATGATAATGAAACCATCAAGAAAGCCCTCGACAAGGATCCGTTTGTTTCCTCTTCTTGCACAGTAACATACTTTGATCCTTCAAAGGGTAATATCATTGAACGTAAAGTTGCAGAACTTCTCGCCGACAATCAGGTGGTTGGTCGTTTCAAAGGAAGGGCAGAATGGGGAGCAAGAGCTCTAGGTAATCGATCGATCCTTGCCAACCCAACAAGTAGAGACAATATCAAGCTTATCAATGAAATGATCAAGGGTCGTGATTTCTGGATGCCTTTCGCTACATCGCTCCTTTATGAAGATCGAGACACGTATCTTCAGGTTACTAAGGATCATTTCGCTCCCTATATGGCGATCACCTTCAATACAAAAGAAAAGGCTCATAAAGACCTCATTGCAGCACTCCATCCTTATGACCTTACTTCTCGTCCTCAAATGGTCACAAAAGAAATGAACAAAGAGTATCACGCTCTCATTAGTCACTTCAAAACTCTTACAGGAAGTGGAGGTATCTTAAATACATCATTTAACCTTCACGGTGAACCAAACGTTGAGAAACCAGAAGACGCCCTACATACCCTTAAAGACTCAGGTCTTAAGTATCTTGCCATTGGGGATTATTTAGTGGAGAAGAGGGGGTAA
>CAZCQX010000034.1:0-6050 GCA_964500955.1 uncultured Candidatus Saccharibacteria bacterium
AATTACTTTGATGCGTGCGAAACTTTCAATTTCTGGGTTTACTTTTGCCATGGGGATTTTCGGTGATGTTACTACTAAATAAGTCTCTTTACTATACCAAGTTAGACATCTTTTTGCAAAGAGGGGTGCTTAGGTATTTTTTTCTAAAAAACCATTGAATATTAAGGAAGAAATCGAGAAATCACCTTTTTAACACGAAGGAAAGCTGATGTCAAAAGCTCCTTCACAACGTCTTTTTCGCTGTCATTTGGTGCCAAAAAAGTAAGACCGTACACTCGAGCCCATGATCCATCATGAAGCGCTTCGTGAGATGTCTTGGCGAGTTCATTAGAAATTATTTTAATTGGTAACTTGAGTTCATTTCGAAATACAAATTCAAGTCTCGGTACAAGAGAAGACGATCCAGTGACGAGCACCCCCGCAGGGAGAAGTTCTGCGCGCATGATACGAGAAAGTTCTTTCGTTATTTTTTTGCAGAGGTCTTCGAGTCTTGCTTCGATGATCTCCTCAACTTTTCTTTTCGAGTAGGCATAGTTCGCGCGACCACATTTTATGTCTTCTGCTTCCTCGAGTGTTACCTTCATACCAAGAGCTATGTCTCGTGTGATGTCATCACCACCAACAGGGATGGTAGACACGAGAAGCGGAGTGTTCTTTTCATACACGAGAATAGAGGTTACTGACTGTCCAATATTCACAAGAGCAACACCTGCAAGCTTCTGCTTCTTAGAAAGAAGTGGAATACTTTCTGCGATAGGTCCAGCGACGATATCTGTAACGCGAATCTTGGCGTCATCGAGAGACTTCTTAAGTGAGTTCATGCACTGGAGTGGGTAGGTGACGAACAAAGTTTTTGATTCAAGCTTGTTCCCGCGTACGCCTATTATCTCTCCCTGAACTTTGTTCCCGTCGAGTTTGTAGTCCATTGGAATCGCGTGAATTATGGACTTGTTTCGTATATCAGGGATCGCACGGTGTGCGTCTTTTATCGCATTATCAATATCAATATCTGTCACTGAAGCATCTCCTCGTGATACTTGTGCATATCCACTCGCATGATAAGAAGTAAGCCCAGAAGCTCCTATCGCTATTAAGGTATGGTTAGTTGTTCTCCCTGACTGGTTCTCCAAAGAAGTGACCGCATCTTCTAGGGCTCTCGACACATCCTCGACATCAACAATATTTCCTTTATCTATTCCGTCAATATTTTTTTGGTATGTCGCAACAACAATAGGGTGTCTAACACCCTCTTCTTTTACGACACCGATTGCTCGCAGGTTTCCGCTACCGATATCGATCCCTACTGTCATTGTTTCTTTACTTGCTGTCACGGAAGAATTTCTTAAAATATTTTTGCTCCAACGTTTCCATTGTACTACCATGGTCGTGTCCTTTCAAATGAAGACATCCATGCACAAAGAGGAGGTGAAGGAATCCTTCGTAGGAAAGGTCGAATTTTTTCGCATCCTTTCGTGCGGTAGAGAGTGATATGTAGATCTCACCTTCTTTTTTTTCTAAAGGAAAAGAGAGGATGTTGGTCGGGTAGTCCTTGTCTCTGTAGATTCGATTACGTTCGCGAGACTCTTCTTTGGTACAAAAAATAACCGTAAGGGTGTAGCTCTTTCCAAGAATCTCTTGTTTGATAGCATCATAAGGAAGAGGTGGAAGGTTCCCTCTCTTTCGTATAACAGTAAGATTGTCTTTTTCAAAAATAGGCATACCTTAGCGGTTGGTTATAAAAAGAGACGCCTCATGGATTGCGCCTCTTTTTGGTTGGTATATTATCGTCGCTTCTTCTTTTCTACAAGCTTACCCATTCTCTTCGCTTCTTCGTATTTTGCGAGGCCGAGAAGTTTTTTCATCTTGGCACGTTTTACTTTGAGTTCTGAGAGTGGTCTATCACTGTAGCGAATACCGCGTACTCGTGGGAGTACCCCTGCTTCCTGTACGCGCTTTTGGAAGCGACGTATGAGCGAGAGCACGTTCTCGTTTGAGTTCTTTTTTACTTCTACGTTTACGTTTGACATAGTGGCTATAATTCTAACACAAGTTACCTCCAAAGACAACCTTGAGATCTTCTTGTTATTTCAGGTGCTTAAGGTAGTCAGAAAGTGCGTCAATTTTTACGGTGTCCTGGGAACGAGAATGCATATTACGGACGATCACGGTGTTATCCATCGCTTCTTTCTGGCCGAAGATGATACAGAAAGGTACTTCCATCTTTTCTGCTTGCGCGAGCTGTACCCCTAGGGAGTCTTTTGATATTGACTGATAGACTGGGATACGATTTTTCCTTAAGGTCTCCATGATACAGAGACTTTTCAGTTTCGCTTCGAAGCCGAGCTGGATGAAGTAGACTTTCGGTGTCTTCATGATACGAGGTGCGAGTGTCTTACATTCTGGGAACATCATAATACGTTCGATGCCGAGCCCTGTACCAACCGCGGGGACATCTTTCTTAGATCCCATCATCTTCGCAAGCGCATCGTAGCGACCACCTCCTGTGATAGTAATTTCTTTTTCCTTACCATTCTCATCGACATCTACTTTCACTACCTCAAACACTGTTCTTGTGTAGTAGTCGAGTCCTCGAACAAGAGAGTTGTTGATACGGTAGGCGATACCCATCTCCTCAAGATACTGAAGTACTTCTTTGAAGTGGGAGCGTGCATCGTTTGAGAGATGAGAAAGGGAAGAAGGCGCATTTTCTTTAAAAGGCTGACAGTCTGCTTGCTTACAATCAAGAAGACGTAAGGGGTTGGTCTTGATTCTTTCCTTACAGTCCTTACATAAATGTTCTGCGTGTTTTTTGTAATATGAGACAAGTTCTTTTATGAAACCGGCACGAGTGTCCTTGTCTCCCATTGAGTTGATGTCGACAATGAGATCTTTGAAACCAAGTTCTTCGAGAATAGTAGTGAGTGTTCTAATGATGAGCGCATCTGCAATAGACTTAGACGTGCCAAGAATTTCTAGGTTGAACTGCCTGAACTGTCTGAGGCGACCCTTTTGCGGATTCTCATGGCGAAACACTGGGCCGTACGAGTAGAGCATGACAGGTTGCGGAAGTGTCTGCATTCCATGCTCAAGATATGCCCTCATTACAGATGAGGTGTATTCTGGTCGAAGAGCGAGACGGTCGCCTCCTTTTGAGCGAAAGGCGTACATCTCTTTGTCTACCACATCTGTACCCTCACCAATTGCTGACACGAATACCTCTTCTTTTTCAAGAACAGGAGTTTCTATTGGCTTGAAACCATAATAGATTGCTATCTCTTGAGCCTTTTCGAAAAGCCCTTGGTAGGCATAGTAGGTGTCGTCCATCACATCATGCATTCCCTTGAGTGATGTTGGCATTTCTTTCTTTGCTTGTTTTTCTTGTTCGCTCATAGTGATAGATGTGAATGATACTTATTGATTAAAAAGATACCGCCCAGGCTCGTAGCCTGCCTTATCGAAAGGGTAGACACGGAAAAGAACTTGACCTTTTATTTGTGCTTTGTCGAGAGGTCCCCAGTCTCGACTGTCATAGCTCTGTGCTCTGTTGTCACCCATCACGAAGTAATGATTTTCGTCTAGGGTGATATCAGCATTTTTTTGAGTATCCTCGTAAGTGACAAAAGGTTGCTCAACGACGAAACCTTGTGTATGTTGTTTGTTGTATATTGTTGTGACACCGTTACGTATCACCACTCTTTCACCTGGTTTTCCTATTACTCGCTTGATGAGGTATTTTCCTTCGTAAGGATTAGTTTTATTTTCGTAAAGTCTGAAAATAATAACATCACCACGATCCGGTTCTTCTAGTCTGTAGGTGAGTTTGTCAACGATAAGGAACTCCTTATCATGATAGGTTGGAAGCATTGATCCACCATCAACAATAAACGGTTGTACAAGGAATGCTTTGACAAGCTCAACAACGATAATGATACCAATAATCCAAAGTAGAAGAGACGAAGGCTCTTCATCCTCTTCTAGGAGCTTTATTTTTATCAAACCATCTCGCCATGATGACGAAAACATGGCAATGAAAAGAGCGATCACGATAAGTATGAGGACGGTGAATACTGCGAGCGATATCGGATTCTGCATCATGTCAGAGAGTGAGCTGAAGATGGCATTAGCAATTGAAGAAAACATTGTGAGCTTCAGTATATAGATTCGTGTAATAAGATGCAACTCGTCGCCGGTAAGAGTGTGGTACACTTTTAATCGTATGACATTCTTTACTCTTATACCTCTCGGAAATCCAGGAACAAAGTATGCTAACACTCGTCACAATGTTGCGCGGGTGCTTCTTTCTATGATCACAAACGAAGTCATGAAGATGCCTGTATGTGAGATCATGACTCCTACGACGTATATGAACGAAAGTGGTAGAGCGGTTGTTGACTACTTGAGGTATCACGAAGGGCGTGAGGTTGTGATTATCTATGACGATAAGGATTTACCTTTTGGATCTTTTCGTATCTCGTACGGAAGAGGGGATGGAGGACATAACGGTCTTAAGAGTGTTATAGAGCACCTAGGCAAAGACTTCATTCGTATTCGTATTGGTATAGCCCCTAAGGAGGTAGATGGTGGTGAAGTAAAAGCTCCCCACGGTGAGGCGGTGCAGGGGTATGTCATGGGACAGATACGCGAAGAGGAAGAAGAATTATTGCGGAGTATTGCTGCGAAGGTGTTAGGTGCTATACACACCATCACCGATGAGGGGTACATAAAAGCGATGGAGAGGTATAATTAACTTTTACTGCAGGTTATTTTATTGTGTATACTGGGTGATATTACCAACTTGAAATTTAGTGTTTATTTAACCATCCTTTTGTTGTATGAGTGAGCCTTTGTTTAAAGAGAACCAAGTAGAAGAACAAGATCTTGAAAATCTTCTTAACACACTTCCTGTGGAATTGAAAAAGAGGATGACAGAAGAAACGGACGATATGGATTTAGTCGAAGCAGTGCGCCATGTCTCTGATTTTATAGAAAAAAGGAATCACGCAAAAGATAGAATTTTTACTCATATACATGAAATAAAAAATCCAGAAATACAAGCAGAGGTTCTTGCTGTTGCGCAACAGATAGAGAATAATTTCGGTAACCCAGATTATTTTCTCGGGGGAGGAACCGTCGGCAAAGTGTACAGAACACCGTATGCACCACATGTGTGTGTTAAATATATCTTCGATCCAAACATGCAAGTTCGCCACGGTAATACGATGAGAGACGAAATTGGTTATCTTGAAGACCTAGACGGTTTTACTGTTGAAGGAGTAAAGGTTCCTCAGATCTATTTTGATCATATATCAGACAAGGTAACATGTTTTGGTATGGAAACTATCGAAGGACTTTCGCTTGATCAGATAATAGATAATCCGGAATCGTGTGATTTTATTAATGAACTTCGCGCACAAAATCAGCAAGAAGTGTTGCGTCGTATGAAGATGTTTATAGAGAAACTTCATAAAGAAAAAAAAATAGTACACCGGGATCTTGCAACAAGAAATATCATGGTTGACAGAAAGGGGGGTTGGTATGTTATTGACTTTGGAAAAGCAAAGAGGATAGAACTTGGTGATACAACTACCGATATGTCAGAAGTGACAGATTTTCCAACAGCTGAAAATGCTATTAGAAAACTGTTCGTCGCAATAAATTGAAATTATTGACATTTTTTAAATATAATGCTATTATATAAATTAGTTTGACCTTTAACGGAGAATAAATATGATTTTATCAAAGAAAATGGAAGAAAAAGCCCAAAAAACTCTTCAGTATGAGGGTGTTGCAGGGCTTCCGAAAGAAATTCAGAACACCGGATTTTTTATCGCCAAGTCAGATGATCACACAATCATTGCGCATGGCGCTATCGAGTTCGAAGGTGTCGAGTTCAAGATCGGCACCAAAAAGTAATAACGAAGACTTTTGTTCTCATAACCCCCAACATGCGTTGGGGGTTTTGTTGTATTGTAAATGTGTGACGGTATGCTAGAAAACATAAGAGCGACGCCTACGGCGTCGCTCTTATGTTTTTTAGAAATGTTTCCCCA
>CAZCQX010000035.1:0-5947 GCA_964500955.1 uncultured Candidatus Saccharibacteria bacterium
AGGAACCACACCTCTCTCTTCCTCTTCCTTCATAGCATCTCTTACCTCTTCTCCTTTACAAGGAACCACTACTCCTACTGTAGTAACTACTTCAGGTACTACTACTACCACCACCCAATCTCCAACCCTCCCGGGTACTATCTCCATCCTCTCTTCCTCCTTCCCACGTCTTTTAACCTACGGACAAGTAGGAGACGATGTGAAAGCGCTCCAGCAGTTCTTAAACTCCCACTCCTTTACTCTTGCTCCCTCAGGTAATGGCTCACCTTCACAAGAAACCACCTTCTTCGGTCCTCGCACAAGAAATGCTCTTACCAAGTTCCAAGAGTTCTATGCATCAGAAATCCTCACTCCTCTTGGTCTTACCAAAGGAACAGGAACCTTTGGTGAAGAGACAAGGAAGAAGGTGAGGGAGATGGGGAGGTAGTTCGAGAAGTTTGACTTCGAAGACGTCTGACGCTAGCAAACGGAAGACGCAGAGCGTGTAGCGTAGAGCGTGTAGAAACACAGAACCCCGCGAAGTGGGAGGGTTCACGGGGTTATGTATTTCTACTAACAGCTCACTGCTAAGGGCTAAAGGCTTGCGGGGTTCTGTGTTCTTATATTTTGTACGCTTTGGTTGTATTGGTCTTCCTCTGTTAAAATCATCTATAATTTGGTACTATATCGAGATATGAATGGTCATTTCCATCCCATCACACAAGCTATAGATAAGGTTTCTCAGATTTTTACACAGATTGGTTTTGATATTGTTGACGGTCCGGAACTCGAAAGTGAATGGTATAACTTTGACGCACTTAATGTGCCACGTAACCACCCTGCGCGTGATATGCAAGATACTTTTTGGATAGATGAAAAGACAGTGGAAGGAAGAGAAGAGACTTCCGCAGAGAAGCGTGCAAGAGAGAAGTTTGGTTCTCTTGGTCACGTTCTTCGCACTCATACATCTGGAGTGCAGGTCCGTACCATCGAGAGATGGATACGAGAAGGGAAAGAATTTCCTGTTGCGGTAGTCGTTCCAGGAAAAGTGTTTCGCAACGAAGCGACTGACGCGCGTCACGAAGCTCAGTTTTTCCAAGTAG
The DNA here is from genome assembly GCA_964500955.1 of uncultured Candidatus Saccharibacteria bacterium. Taxonomy (GTDB): domain Bacteria; phylum Patescibacteriota; class Minisyncoccia; order Phycocordibacterales; family UBA5272; genus UBA11704. Next base: position 1,083 of record CAZCQX010000035.1, read on the forward strand.
AAGGATTAATGATCGGAAAAGATGTTACTCTTGCGAACTTGAAAGGTGTACTCGAACATTACTTCACAGAATTTTTAGAAAAGAAGACAGAGGTGCGACTCAGATCATCATTCTTTCCCTTCACAGAGCCTTCTGTGGAAGTAGATATGCAATGTTTTAAATGTAACGGCACAGGGAAGCTTGTAGAAGATGCGAAGTGTAACGTCTGTTCTTCTTCTGGGTGGATAGAGATCATGGGGGCCGGCATGGTGCATCCAAAGGTTCTAGAGAATGCTGGGCTTAATCCACGGATCTACCAAGGTTTTGCTTTTGGTGGCGGGCTTGATCGTCTCATTATGTTAAAGACGGGTATTGATGATATTAGAATGTTATACAATGGAGACTTGAGGTTGGTTAATCAATTTTAGTATATGAAATTTAGCAAAGCGTGGCTTCAGAACTATAGCAAAGAACCTCTTCCAGACACAAAAGTTTTGGCAGACTTGATAACTCTCAATGCGTTTGAAATAGAAGAAGTGTCTTCTCATGAAGGTGACGATGTTCTTGATTTAAAAATTCTTCCTAATCGTGCACATGATGCGCTCGGGCACAGAGGTGTTGCTCGTGACCTTACCGCGCTTGCGAAGACAACTTTCGTTGATACAGCAGAGTACTACCATGAAGCAGGTGACAGCACAGTTCCTGCCCCACATATTAGTATAGAAGATACGAATGCCTGTACACGGTTCATGTCAGTGCGGATAGACGGTGTCGCTGTTACTGATTCTCCAGAATGGTTACGCCGTCTCCTTGAATCAATAGGTCAAAAGAGTATCAACTCTATCGTAGATATCACCAACTATGTGCAGTTCGCTATCAATAAACCAATGCATGCGTACGACACTCATCTAGTAGATGGGGGTGCACTTGTTGCGCGTTTTGCGCAAGAAGGGGAGACACTTACTACCCTTGATGAGAAAGAGCTTACTCTGAACACGAAGACTCTCGTCATCGCAGATACCTCCAAACCTCTTGGGCTCGCAGGAATCAAAGGGGGGAAATATTCTGGAATAAGCACCAGTACGACATCTGTGTTGTTAGAGTCAGCCAATTTCAATCCTGCACTTATACGAAAAACATCCCAACTCTACGGGATTAGAACAGACGCATCTAAGCGCTTCGAGAACGAGTTAAGTGATTCGCTAGTTGAAGAAGGACTTCGTATGACTGTTGCGCTCATACAGAAACTTAACCCTCAAGCGAAAGTGAGTCCTATTGTTGATGTAACTTCATCTAAAAAGTTCACCTACACTGTTGCGGTTAGTCTAGACGAAATCAATACAAAACTTGGTACTTCATATACACAAGAAGGAGTTGCGTCAGTGTTTGAAAGGCTTGGTTTTAACTATGACTACGTGTCACTAAAGACGATGATTGAAAGAAGAATGGAGGAAGTGAAAGGTGCTACCTACAAGAACCCATCATCTATGCGAAATGATGCACCGAAAGAATTTTCTTGTTCTGCTCTTATGAGTTATCTTTTCTTAGGTGTATGGCAACCAAGTATTGCAATTGATAAATATGTCTACGGAGAAAAGGTGGACAAGGAGTCGCTTATGTTCGGTGATCTTGTGTTTTCTAATTCTCAGATGGATGAATTAGGGCTTTTCCGTACTGAGTCGGTTGAGTTTCTTTCTTTGACAACTGTCGGTGCACCTATCGATCATGTAGGTATGTATGTCGGTGACAACAAGGTGTACCACATTTCGTCAAAGAGTGTCTCACCAGTGGTGGAGACGATAGGAGAGAGTGAGTACTTTAAGAGCGATGTTCGTTTTGCGCGGGTGGCAGATAGCACGAAAGACTACTTCTTCGTCATGGTGCCAGATGAACGTCTCGATATTCGCGTAAAGGAAGACCTTATCGAAGAAGTGGTGCGAGTAGAAGGGCTTTCTTCTGTGCCAAGTATTCTTCCTACATTAGGAAGAATAGGGATACCGCATAAGAGACTGTATTATGAGAACAAGATAAAAAACCTACTCTACTCTTCTGGTTTTTCTGATATTATGACGTATTCTTTTGGTGCTGTTGGTGATGTGAAGATCAAGAAAGGGCTCGCAAGCGACAAGGAACACTTGCGTCCCTCACTTGCTCTTGGTCTTCTCTCTGCTTTTTCACTTAACATGCAGAATGCTCCACTTCTTAAAACCAATCTTATACAGTTATATGAGTTCGGAAACGTGTTTTCGCGACAAGGGGAGAGACGAGAGGTTGCGATTCTCGTTGATGATGGAAAGAAAAAAACTTCCTATGCTGAAGATCTCGACATGATCATTTCTTCACTTAAGCGTGAGCTTGGTATCGACACTATCGAGTACGAAGTGGTGTCGACGAAGCCTTACTGTGTTGTTGTTGATTTCGACACTCTTATTACTAACCTTCCTACACCTGATCACTATGAATCTCTTACATCGCATACACTTACTACTACGTATGCGCCCGTATCTCCTTATCCGTTTATTGTTCGTGATATTGCTTGTTTCGTCCCTGATTCTGTCACATGGGAGACCGTCAGTGAGATTGTTAAGCCTCATCTTAGCAGTCTTGTTGTCAGTGTTGATCTATTCGATACGTTCACGAAAACGTTTGAAGATGGGGTACAAAAAATCTCTTACGCATTCCGATTAGTGCTCCAGTCACACGAAAGAACACTTACCGATATTGAAGCCAATGAGGTTGCAGAAAAAGTGTACGAAGCACTCAAGAAAGAGGGTTGGGAAATACGATAACAGAAGGTGCAACACACTGCAAGTCTTTAGCTTTTAGTCGTGAGCTATTAGCGAAAATACGAATCCCCGCGAAGCAGAAGGCTTCGCGGGGATTCTGTATTTCTAAAAGCTCACCGCTAAGAGCTAACAGCTACAAGCTATCTATTTGAGTTATCCCCACTCCACTCTACTTCTCATCCACCCATACACGATATACTTCCAAGTATCAGCTACATATAAGAGTATTGTGTAGCTCTCTATCTCTATATACTATGTACCACTTTTCTTCTAGACTTCTCCGTACACTCTCTTACACACTGTTACCTACTCTTGCTCTTTTCTTAGCATTTTCCTTTACCAAGCCTTTCGTAGTAGAAGCAGTCTCTATCCCTACCTTCTTAGGGTATGTAGGGGAGACTCCTACTGCAGAACCTGGGGATCATTTGGCGGGGTTCCAGTACCCAAATGGGGTAACTTTTGATAATCAAGGAAATATGTATGTTGTAGATTCTAGTGCTTACCGCGTTCAGAAGTTCGACTCATCAGGTAATTTTGTCCTCTCTTTTGGTGGGTATGGAACAGGTGATGGACAATTTGGTTGGATTGACGGAGGTCTTTCTACTGACATGCAAGGAAATGTATATCTACCAGATTACGATAATCATTGTATTCATAAATTCGATTCAAATGGTAACTTCCTTATGAAGTTCGGAACACAAGGAAGTGGAGATGGTCAACTAAGTTACCCTGAAGGTGTTGCTGTTGCCACATCAGGAGATATCTATGTTTCTGATTGGAACAATCGTATCCAAAAGTTCGACAGCAATGGTAACTACATCATGAAGTGGGGGACAGGCGGTAGCGGTAATGGGCAATTTGATGGTCCATTCGGGGTATCACTAGACTCATCTGGAAATGTGTATGTTGCAGACGGTGGGAATAACCGTATCCAAAAATTCGATTCAAACGGAAATTTCTTGATGAAGTTTGGAAGTTACGGAACAGGCGATGGGCAGTTTGATTGGTTATCCGATGTTGCCATCGATTCTCTTGGTTATATTTATGTTGCTGAGCCGTATAGTTATCGTATTCAAAAATTCGACAGTGATGGTAACTACGTTATGAAATGGGGAAGTTATGGAACAGGTGATGGACAGTTTGATTATCCAATGAGTGTCGCGGTCAGTCCGTCTGGATACCTATATGTTGCTGATTCTAGTGGGGTTAGTGTTCAAAAGTTTGATAGTAGCGGTGCCTATCTTTCTAAATGGACATCTAAAGGTGTGGGTGATGGAAATTTTTATATCCCTGAAGGTATAGCAAATGACAGTAACGGTAGTGTGTACGTTGCAGACTATTATAATAATCGCATCCAAAAATTCAACAGTAACGGTAACTACGTTATCAAATGGGGAAGTTACGGAACAGGTGATGGGCAGTTTAAATCCCCAAAGGGGGGTTGCTCTTGATAATTCTAACAATGTCTACGTTGTTGAAGTTTACGGTAATCGTGTACAAAAATTTGACTCAAACGGTAACTTCCTTATAAAGTTCGGAGGTTACGGAACAGGCGATGGGCAGTTTAAATATCCACAAGGAGTAGCAACTGACGCTTCTGGGAATGTATATGTTGTTGATACGGTCAATTATCGTATTCAAAAATTCGACAGTAACGGTAACTACGTTACGAAATGGGGAAGTTATGGAACAGGTGATGGACAGTTTAAATATCCAAGAGGTATTACTATTGATTTTTTAGGTAATGTTTATGTGGTAGATAGTGAGAATAAACGTGTTCAGAAGTTTGACAGCTCGGGCAATTTCCTTATGAAGTTTGGTTCACTGGGAAGCGGAGATGGACAGTTTGGTTGGCTTAGTCAGCTTACCGTTGATTCATCTGGTAATATCTATGTTGCAGACGAAAGCAACCACCGCATCCAGAAGTTCGATAGTAATGGCACCTTCCTCTCAAAATTCGGCACCTATGGTAGTGGAGAGAACCAGTTGGTCGCCCCTACGGGTATCTCCACCCTCCCCGACGGTCGCCTTGTTGTAGCAGACTCCGGCAACAACCGCGTCGTCATCTACGGTATCCCACCCCTTCAATTCTCCTCCATC
>CAZCQX010000036.1:0-5928 GCA_964500955.1 uncultured Candidatus Saccharibacteria bacterium
AGAGCATCTGTTCTTCTCTGTGAATGATTATTTTTTTAGCAGAAGGGTTTGTGATGATTGTCGATGAGGTCTTGTCTGTGTAAGGGGTTACAAAATCTCCAGAGATATACCATTCCCCGACAGCTCTCTCTGGATACCGCAACCACTCATTAAACATGATTGGATACCATATTGTATTTTGTGTATACACTGGGGGTCCAACCTCAAATACTGCTCCGTTTCTTATTCTGGTTATCACGGGATAGTCTGTTCCTGGTCCAGAACGGATTCTTACACAAGCGCCACGGTAGTACGTGTCACAACTTAAGGTGACTATGATGTGGGTCGGAGTGTCTTTCTCAGGGTCTACTTTCTGTGTCTCCTCCGGCGGTTGTGTGCGTATGGTAATATAGTTTTCTATTTTTGTTCGTACGTCTGTAGCGTAAGGTGCTCCACCGGCGACAATGAGCGCAATAATGAGTGTCAGTAGTCGTTCCTTTACAAGCAAGTGTCTCATACGTTCATTCTAGGAATTTATATAAGAAAAGCAAGCTCGACGCATCTCTTTGAATCTTAGACTTATCGAAAGACTTTTAAAAAAGTGTGGATTGGTAAAGCATTTTTTGGTGTTCTCCTTGGTATACTGTGTATGTACTATGGGCAAATTTCAGCTTAGAAAACCAAGAATCATTTCCAAGAATTTCGAGGAGGTTGGTTCTCATATAGATAATGTAAGCAAGTCGTTGCAAGATCTCGTGTTTACTTATTCTGAGCAGGTAGATAAGGCTCTCCAAAAAAAGCACATCCTCATGATGCTTTCTTCTCTTGTGCTTATCTTGGTGATAGGAAGTATTATCTCACCACGCGGTAAGGCGGACATTGCAACCTTCTACCCTAATACATGCCTTGGTGGATGGATTAATCCAAAACACGCAGAGAAGGAATTAGAAACCAACTCTAACAGTGACCAAGATCAATTCACTCGCAAGAACTCTGCAATTCTCGACAAGGATGCAGAGGCTGATATTTATTGTGGGAACTTCACAGGAACATTCGACTCTGCAACTAAACCAACGAAAATCATTGTCTCTCTCGCACTTACTAATAAGGATATTCTTTTAGACGAAGTAGATGAGAAAGTTGCGTCTACAACCGATGTTCTTACTGAGGTGGGAACATCCTCATCTCTTCTCTCTGCTTCATCAACAGAGACGGTACATGGATCTGAAGTGTCCACCTCTTCATCAGCAACATCGTCAGAAGAGATGAATACTGCATCATCTACACCTGTAACAGAAAAAGCGTCATCTACGCCTTCTTCTGCTACAACCACAAGTGAGCAGTCTACTCCGTCCGTTGCTTCGGTGATCATCGACACTATTGTTGAAGGAGTGTCACAGACATTGCTTAATGTGTTTGGTCCACCGATGTCTAATCAGACAGACACTGTCGTAGTACCAGCTCCTGCTCCAACCACTGAGACTTCTGGTGGAGGGGGTTCGCCGACACCTCCGTCAAATGTAGAAACGGCACCGTCAACACCCCCTCAAGACCCCACAACAGTAGAACCATCCCCAACATCATTTCTTAATAGAGTTAATGAGCTTTTTGTGCGGAGTTTTCTCTCGGTTGCATTCGCGGAAGAGGTGACAGTAGCTCCAGTCGAGACAGCTCAGAAAGAGCAGACGGTTGAGAGTGTAACAAGTACGGAGGTTGTGCCTTCTGAAAGTGTAAGCACTACATCTGTTGATATAGTGGTTCCATCTGTCACGCCTGAGAATCAGGTGCAGGATGTTGTGCCAACTTCTCAGGTTTCGACCTCTACCGAAACAGAGCTTGCTACCACTACTCCAACAGAACTTTCCACAACAACAGAAGTACTTTCTGCATCATCATCTACTACCGTCACAGCTTCTTCTACATCAGCAGAGGTAGATGGTACTACCGCATCAACATCTGTACTCACTGAAGAAAAAACAGATGAGGACTTTCTTTCTGTGTTGTACACGTTTGACGGAGTAACCTGGACGGAACTCGGTACTCTCAATGAGATTTCTATGAAATATAGAACATTTGAAATTCCTCTCAACGCTTCATCGTCATGGAATGATATGAGTCAACTTCAGATAAAAATCGCATCCACGCACAGGGAGAAAGGGAAGCCTGTAGTGTATCTCGACGGTGTAAAAGTAGAAGTGCTCTACGAAGGCAAGCAGACACATGAGCATCCAGACTTCTCCAGAGACACGATTCTTAGTGATGAGACGATTGATGACATGCGTATCGTGACTATTATCAACAATGATACCAACGAAGAAGAAGTCTGGTATATGTATCTTGATACTACAGGAACTTCTACAGTAAGCACTGCATCAAGTACAGAGTTGACTGAGAACGCAACATCATCCCTTACTTCTGCGACTTCGACTGACGGCTCTGCAACTTCTACGTTGCTACAAAGTCAGCACGCAACATCAAGTGCAACGATTCAACTTTTAGAAACAAGTACAACAACAGCATCATCTACAGTGGTATACCAAGGAGCGACCACTACGGCAGACAGTAATCAAAAAATAGAAATCATTCCGATTCTTCCGAAGAATGTATGGTTAAAGTGGAAAGGAAAAGGGGAAGTGCTTGGTGAGACAATATCAGCACGAGAACTCGTGGAGGTTATAAAGAAAGCAGACGAAGCAACTCTCGAGAAGGAAAAAAAAGAGAGCAGGCTTCCTGATTTTAGTATCGACTTGCTTAAACAGATAAAAGGTGTATTTTTGAACGCTATTATTGTTCAAGTTGAGAAGGAGCAACAAGAAGAGTTGTGGGTGTACGACCTTGAAACCAATAGTAAAACAAAAATAGAGAACAGTTCATCGACGGAGCCTGTGACTGTTGCAAAAGATTTTCCAGTCGGAGTAAAAGATTCTTTCATTGTGTGGCTTTCTGGGGATAGAAAAAAAATATACGCGTATAATGTACTCACGAAAGAATTCATGGAAATGAGTGCTCCTCTGTATAACGGTGAGACAGGTACACGCCCAAGGGTTTCTTTCCCTGGCTTGTCATATGAGGTGATTATAGATGCAGACAAATTTGCGTTTTATCAAGAAAGTACAGGGGAAGTATTTTCTGATGATAACGGTGTTTATACAGAAATATTTAGACAGAAGTTGGATCTCGACAAAGTGCTTGATCTAGAAACAATCGGTAACCTTAACCTTCCTGTAACAGAACAAGAAGTAAAACAGGAGTAAACTAGTATGAAAGAAAAAAAACAATCACAAACGATGCAGAATTTTTTCATAAAGCATGTTTTTTCCTCAAAAGAGCATGTGTATAAGTATCTGAGCGTTATCTTTTTCGTGACACTCTGTGTACTTGGTGTGTACATATATATATATTCTCGTTCTACAAGTGTTGTGCTTAAAAGCGCGTCATCGTACCTTAATCCTGCGCTAGTAGTTCTTGATAAGCGGAACCTTATTGTTGACTTTCAACCGTTGCGAGAAAAGTTGCAGAAGTATGAAGACAGACAAGATTACACCATCTCTGTATATTTTGAGTATTTTCCAACAGGAGCGAATATTGCAACGCATAAGGATGTTAAGCTTTGGCCGGCGAGTCTCATCAAAATTCCTGTTGCAATGGCGGCGATGAAGAAGGTTCAGGACAAGGATTGGAAATTAGAGAACGAGCTCGTAATTCTAGACCAAGATAAGGACAGTGAGTTCGGTGATATGTATAAGGAAGACACTGGAACAACACACACGATCCTTCATTTTTTTGAAGAGTCTCTTATTAATTCAGACAACACAGCACACTTCGTGCTATTACGAAATCTAGAAGGGGGAGAACTTGAAGAAGTGTTCGTTCACTTAGGAATGGATGATGTAATAGAAGGGCTAAAGCGTAATAAAAAAGATGTAGAAGATATTGATAACAGAATTACCGCTAAGCGCTACTCTATCTTCTTTAGATCTCTCTATAACGCAACATTTCTTGATCAAGAATACTCACAACTTTTTTTGAGTATTTTGCAAAAAGCACCAAAGGAATATCTTTCTCTCGGTCTCCCCGAGGATGTTGTGTTCGTTCACAAGACAGGTATACGTATTGATGAGAAGGTTATGGCAGATTCTGGTATTGTGTACCTTCCGGGAAGGCCGTATCTTCTTACGGTGATGATTTCTCAGAACAAAAAGGGTGAACTCGACAAGGAGGAAATACAAAGAATATTTAAAGAGATAAGCGAAGAAGTGTATCGTTATGTAAGTTATGCTGATTAAAAAAATCGCAACCATCATCATACTGTTCCAATTGTTCATAGCTGGATTCAACCCAGAAGGTTTGTTGTCTGTATATCACGCATACAAAGAAGCAACGCATAAAGGTAATATTGTCGATAAGATATATTTGGCATCGCTTAATAAGAACGTTGTCGACAATTTCTTCATGTCTCCTCATAAGGCTAGTGCTGCTATCAATGCAAATGAGCGAGAGTATACCCTTGATATTGGTCCGGTAAACGGTTCTGCATCTGCTAATTATGTGTACGCAGCATTCTTTAATCCGTCAGGGTCCGGGAAGACAGTAGCGATTAAAAGACTCGCAGTAAGATCAAACACAGCATCTTCAACCGCAACAACGTATGTCAACTTAAGCACGAGACGTATCTCTACATCCTCTGGGGGTACACAGATTTCTGCAACGGATTTTATTCAAAAGAATGCTAGTTCAAGTGCTTCTGTTGTTGAGGTGAGGTATGCAGGTCCTACGGTTACCCTTTCTGGTACCACCGATTCTAGAATAATGGGGCAACCCTTATCAGGAGCGGTCGGAGCGTATTATAGCCAAAGAGATATAACATTTGGAAGTCTCGATGAGAAAATTATTCTCCAACCAGGCGAAGGTATTGCCGTCTATCAAGAAGCTGCTGGGACAATAGCAACTTCCGTGAGAGTTCTTGTGGAATGGGAAGAGACCACTAATGCACCCCCCGCCGAAAATGAATTTCTTTTTGCTTTCCCTCGTGTGGAAGTTGCAGCAACAGCAGGGTATACATATAACAGTTTCTTCAATCCAAGCAGTTCAGGGAAGTCTGCGATTATTAAACGTATATGGTTTGGAACAGAAACGTGCGATGCGGCCGCTGTGTATACGAACAACATTATTCTTCAGCGTACTTCTTCTGCGACCGGTGGAACACTTATCGCTACTTCGAGTATTCCAAAGAAGAACACAAGTGGGACAGATACTGTGATGGAATTTCGTCGTACCGGTGTGACAGTGTCCACCACAACAGCAGGAGGTGTTGATGCTCGAATAGGTAGAGTGACCCCTTGTGGAACAACAGGGCAAGCTAATGGATGGAGGACTCTTGATTTTCATGAAAATGATGAAAAACTTATTTTAAAAGCAGGAGAAGGGGTGGCGCTTATATCTGAAGCCCCTGGTGACATAGACCAGTTTGTTCGTATGATTATAGAGTGGGAAGAAGTTGCGACAGCCGACACACCCACCTCTGCTGATGAGTATGTGTTCGCCTCTGATCGCGTTGAAGCTGCTGCTGCAGCTAACACGACACACTTTTCATTTTTTAACCCCTCAGGATCTGGGAAAACGATGGTGGTGAAAAAACTTGGCATACGTGTTAATGCTGACACAACAGGATTATATGTGTCCTATTCTTTTAGAAGGACTTCCGCGGCGTCTGGGGGAACTCTTGTTGCGACTTCGAGTATCCCAAAGAAGAACACATCCTCAGCAACGAGTAGTATGGAGGTAAGGTGGTGTGGACGAACATGTGCATCCGCAGTGACTGCGACGTATCTTGGTACCACGGATTCAAACCTACTCACTGTGACATCTCCTGGTGCTGTTGGTCAGACCATTGGACAACGAGAGCTTTCTCTTGGTAATAATGAAAAAATTATTCTCCAACCAGGTGAA
>CAZCQX010000037.1:0-5857 GCA_964500955.1 uncultured Candidatus Saccharibacteria bacterium
AAGTATTCCTGTGAAAGGTATCGTTAACGGAGCTTGTCTTCTTAATGGGGAAACATTTCTTAGGATTCTTATCACTCTTGCTTCAAGGGATACAACGCTTACATGTGAGATTATTGATGGTGTTTTTTCTATTACTACAGATAAAGGAATCGTTGAGATTAAGACCACACCTTATGAAGATTTCCCAACTCTACCAAATCAAGGTGATCAACTAGGAACTCTTCCTAGAGAAACCATAGTAAGTCTCCTTAAAGAGGTTTCTTTTTGTTCTGCTATTACAGATATAAAACCAGAAATAGCATCCGTGTATCTTTATACTAAAGAAGATACTATTTATAGTGTCGCAACAGATTCATACCGTCTTGCAGAAAAAACAATCCCCAACGAAAAAGAACTTGATTTTTCTTTCCTTATTCCCCATAAACACATCACTGAAATCCTTCAAATTTTAAATGAAGAAGAAGGGGATATTTTGCTCTCTAAGAACCAGAATCTGGTGTCACTCACATCAGACACCATGACACTCTCTGTTCATACGATTACAGGGCATTTTCCGGACTATAGACAGCTATTCCCGAAGGAGTTCACCACAACAGTAACCATGTCGAAGGAAGAGCTTCAAAAATCACTTCTCCTTACTACATTTTTTAATGAGCATTATTCTCAAGTTGAGTGTGTGTTTACTGACTCAAAATGTACCCTTCACAGTAAGAACGAAAAAGTTGGTCAAGTAACTCATTCAGTTGCTATCACAAAAGAAGGAGAAGATATTGAAGTGAAGTATAACAATAAGTTTTTCCTTGAAGTTCTTCCTTACATAGAAGGGGATACTTTGATTTGTAAGTTTACTTCACCTATGAGACCAGTATTCATACAAGGGAACAAAGATATTTCGTTTACATATCTTCTTATGCCTCTTAACCGATAACTATCTATGGATGGAAATCTTTTCGCTCGTCATCTTAAAGTACTACAACATAAAAAGAACGAAAAACAGGAACTTATTGACTATATACAAGAAAAAACAGGAATACTTCTTATAAGTGAAGAAATTAGTATTACTACAAAGAAAATAACTATCACCACTTCTTCTGTAAAAAAAGTAATGCTCAAGAAAAATGCCATCCATTCACTTCTACAAGAGAAAGGATATTTTTTACAGTATTAGTTTGTTACTGTTGTTGATGCTTGAATACTCGGTGTTGATTCACTTGTTGTAGGAGTTGATGGTGCAGAAACACAAGGTAGGTTGTGTTTAGAGATCCAGTCATGTATACCTGTTTCCCATAATTCATACTGACTGTCTTGGTATGGGTTATAAGGAGGGTTTCCGTTAGGATCATTCTTAACTACATAGGTAAGTATTGTGTGAACCCCATCAGGGAGGCAGTATTGCCCTTTAAGGATTGGTTTATCTGATGTGTTAGGAAGCGGGTCTGGAAAGTATTCTACTTGTGTTCCTTCTGTTGCTATAGTCATTGCTTTTTTCCAAATAGGAGCGAGTACGAATCCAGCAGTTCTTTTATCTATTGGGGTATTGTCGTTATTTCCAGCCCACATACCGATTACTACAGAAGGGGTGTATCCAACCACCCACACATCATGATAATCGTTAGTGGTTCCTGTTTTAACCGCAACAGGTCTTTCTTCGAAGTTGAGTGCAGAGTTTGCTCCGTAAGTAGGAGTTCTCGCTCTGTTATCAGAAAGAACACTTGAAATAAGAGAGGTTACATTTTCCGGAAGAACTTCTTTTTCTATTGAGGTGAATTTTTCAAGAATATTTCCATCTCTATCTTTAATTTCAAGAATACCTTGTTCCTTGTGATAGATACCGTTATTAGCGAATACTCCATATGCATTCGTGAGTTCAAGAAGGGTAACCTCTCCTCCACCAAGAACAAGAGAAAGACCATACCTATTAGCGTCTACTATCGTTGAGAGACCAACTGCTTGTGCGAGTGATACTGCGTTTGGTAGTCCAACAAGATAGAGAAGTTTCACAGCAGGAATGTTGAGTGATTGAGCAAGTGCTTCACGAAGCGTTACAGGACCACGGAAAAGCCCATCATAGTTTTCTGGCATATAACACACAGAATCATCTGCTCCATTTTTAGGATTTCCATACGCATCACAACGGGTGCTGAATTGTGTAGGAACATCAAAAAGTACAGTTTCTGGAGTGTATCCAAGATTAAATGCAGCAGCGTATACAATAGGTTTAAAAGAAGAACCCGGTTGTCGTTCTGCTGTTGCGATATTGAATTGACCAGGTATTTCGGTATCAAAGAAATCACGAGATCCAACCATTGAAAGTATTTGTCCTGTTCTAGGATCTATGGCGATAAGCGCAGAATTTTTCGCTTTAAATTTCTTTGCATTTTCTAATGCTCCTTCTTTTACAACTTCTTCTAGTTGTTTTTGTAGGTCGTAGTCTATGGTTGTTGTTACTTTAAGTCCCCCGTTAAGTACAGTATCAAGACCGTATTTTTCTTCTAGGTAGTCTTTGATATACATTACGAAGTGAAGCGCTTTACCGCTATTGACTGCGTTTTTTTCAAAAGTAACAGTCTCCTTTTGAGAAGCTGTCTTCTGTTCCTCTGTGATGTATCCTAACTCATACATTTTTTCTAACACAAGATTTTTTCTTTTCTCTAGAGCATCTAAGTGTTTTCCGTAAGGTGAGTAGTAGGTTGGTGCCTGAGGAAGAGCGGCGAGGTAGGCTGCCTCTGTAAGGGTTACCTCATTTGCTTTCTTTCCAAAAAAAGTAAGAGACGCTTCCTCAACACCGTAGATAGTTCCACCATAAGGGCTTTCATTAAGATAGATTTGAAGAATAGTATCTTTTGAAAGCTCGCGATCAAGTTTTATAGAAAGAACAATTTCTTTTAATTTTCTTGAGATAGTCTTCTCTTTTGTAAGAAGTGCGTTCTTAATTACCTGTTGATCAATAGTTGAACCACCTTGAGCGTACTCACCACTTGTAAGGTTGACGACAACCGCTCGTACAAAAGAAGTTGGTCTAAATCCATTATGTTCATAGAAGTGAGCATCTTCAATAGACACAGTTGCTTGTTGTATATAAGGACTTATTTCTGAAATAGGAACAATCGTTCTTCGTATGTTGTCATGAATATTATAGAGAAGGACTTTTCCTGTTCTGTCGTATATCTTTGTTGAGTTGGCAATATTTCTATTTTCAAAATTATTGAAATCAGGAAGCTCCATACTTGCGAGCCATACTATCACTAACGCAGAGGTGATAATACCAAGAGAAAAAAGAACTAAAAAAAGTTCCCGTAACACATGTCGTTTGACACGTCTTTTTTTGTCATTTTGATGTTGGTTCATGTACTGTAATAGTAGCATATAATTTCGCACAAAAACTGTGACTATGGTAGTATGAAGTGTATGGAAAAGATAATCACCGATGAAAAAAAGATAGACGAACTCTTAACCAGAGGAGTAGAAGATATCATAGTTAAAGATGAATTAAAAGCACTTCTTATGTCAGGGAAACAACTTCGCATTAAGCTCGGAGTTGATCCAACAGGCGCCAAGATTCACATAGGACGTGCTATTCCTCTTCGTAAACTAAGAGAATTTCAAAAACTTGGCCATCAAGTAGTTTTTATTGTTGGTGATTTTACCGCTCAAGTAGGAGATGCTTCAGACAAGCTAGAAAAACGTCCTATGCTCACAAGGGCTCAGATTGATGAGAACTTAAAAGATTACAAAAGTCAGATTTCAAAAATATTAGATATTTCAAAAACAGAATTCGTCTACAACAATGACTGGCTCTCAAAACTCTCTTTTGGAGAGCTTGTGCAACTGGCTGAGTGTTTTTCTGTTCAGCAGATGCTTGCTCGTAGAAATTTCAAAGATAGATATGATGCCGGCACAGAGATTTCTTTACGAGAGTTTTTGTATCCTATGATGCAAGGATATGACTCAGTAGCTGTAAAAGCAGATGTAGAAATCGGTGGATTCGATCAGTTGTTCAATCTAAAAGCAGGCCGTGTTGTTCAAGAATATTATGGTATGCCAAAACAGCAAGTGATGACCTTCCAAATGCTTGAAGGAACAGATGGAAGAAAGATGTCGACTTCTTGGGGAAATATTATCTCCATTGTGGATGATCCTTACACTATGTTCGGTAAGGTGATGGCACTTCATGACGATCTTATTGTGAAATACTTCACTCTTTGTACAGATGTGTCACTTGAAGATATACAAGCGATAGAGATAGAGCTTTCGCAAGGAGTGAACCCAAGAGATATAAAAATGAAACTCGGAAGTGAACTTGTGACTCTCTATCACACCGAAAAAGATGCAACACTTGCGAAGAATTCATGGATAGAAACTTTCCAAAAAGGTGGCGTTCCTGATGTTATTCAAGAAATCCACACTACCAACGATAAGGAGGTTGCCGAACTTCTCGTAGAGCAGGGGCTTGTTGAATCAAAAACAGATTGGCGACGCCTTGTGGATGCTAAGGCTGTTACAGTAATAGACGGAGATGTGGTAAGTGATCCAAAAATAAAAGCATCAAACGTTACCCTAAAGATAGGAAAGAAACGTTTCGTGAAGATTCTTGTTGATTAGTGTAGTTGTTCTGCATAGTAAAGGTTTGAAACACTAACTAAAAAACACACCACAGTCATACTGATCTGCGGTGTGTTTTTTAGTGTAGAGATGTCGTAGGATTACCAGTACCCTTCATCGTTAGCCGCAAATGCAAGATCTATCTCGTCTGCGTCTTCATCATCACTTTGGAATATAAGCACCTCTTCCTCCTCTTCTATAAGAACAGTGTCATCATCAAACACTGCCTCTAACGCATCTGGGTTAACATCTGAACTAACATCTTCACCTTTGACTTCTTCTTCGACGATCATATATTGTACGCTGTAACTACAATGTAAATTAAAATAAAATGTAATGAAAAGATATCACTTAACGACGTATTGTGCAAGTCTTTTTGTGAATAGTTAAGAAAATCTTTGTAAAATAAGCCTATTTTGACGATTTGCGCTATGGGTGAGTGCTATTGCAATAGCGTCTATTTCGTCATCAAGAGTTCCTTTAGGAAGGGTTGTTTTTAGAATTTTAGGCACCATGCTCGCAATATCATCCTTCGACGCTTTTCCATCACCTGCGATAGCTAATTTTATTTGCGGAGGAGAATATTCGAAAATAGTGAGATTGTGTAGATGTGCGAGATAGAGACATATACCACGAACTTCAGCAACAGTAATGATAGTCTTTTGGTTCTTGGTGAAGAAAAGGGTTTCTATTGCAAGCTCATGACCTTTGTAAGTAGAGAAGATGTTAGTAAGTTCTTTTCCTATTTGTGCAAGACGTTCCTCGAAAGAGTCTTTTTTAGAAGTTACAATACAAGTAGAAAACACAAGTGTTTCAGAGGTTCCGTTTTTATCAAGCACAGCAACACCCAACCTATCGAAACCAGGATCGATACCAATAATTCTTACAGGATGATTCATGTTACTTTTTGAAATGAAGAAGAGCTTTGTCTGTTGCTTTTCTTCCTCGTGCTGTTCGTTCTATCATACCTATCTGTAGAAGGTATGGTTCTGTGACATCAGCAATAGTCGCTTCTTCTTCTCCAGTTGCAGCCGCGAGGGTGTTTAGACCAACAGGTCCACCATTAAAGACATTCACAAGACATTCAAGTACAATTCTTTCTGATATTCCTATGCCAAACTCATCGATTTCAAGAAGAGAGAGTGATGTATCGACAATATCTTTATCAAGGAGTGCTTTATGTACTTGAGCATAATCTCGCGCCCGTTTAAGGTAGTAGTTAGCAATACGCGGAGTGAATCGGGAACGTTTCGCT
>CAZCQX010000038.1:0-5785 GCA_964500955.1 uncultured Candidatus Saccharibacteria bacterium
AGGACTCGAACCTCAATTAACGGTGCCAGAAACCGTTGTCCTACCATTAGACGATACCCCAATATATTTATTTTCAGATGTCCTACCACGTTCGCAATTGCTATTGCTCAGTGCTGCGATTTCTACAGAATGAGTACATTCTAAGAAATCTGGAGCATTAGACGATACCCCAATGTATATTTTGTTTTGTATCAATTAGTGAGAAACTATATATCCTCTTTTATGCTACCACGTAAGAGAATATGCGAACTATACTAACACAAAAAAACCTTTTTTTCTAGATGTTCTTTTAGAGCACTTCTTTCTTAAGCATTTTCTGGTGGGCTCGCACGATACGTATCGCCTGATATGACACCTTCCCATCACAGAAGTCAAAGAGTGGCGACAGCTTATCTGTGTCCAACTTCTTCATGGCGGTATGAATTTTTTGGACCACTTTCTTCTCTGGCAGAATCGCATCGAACGGGAACTGTTCACCATGGTCAACAAGCTTTTCTATATGACCGATGATGGTATCTTCTGTTAGTCCTCGCTTCTCCCCTATCTCTGTAACATTCACACCTTCTATGAGGAGTGCATACGTAAGAAGATGTGACGGTGTCTTCTCTTCCACATCACTCACCATAACATCCACCTCCTCTTTAGTTCCTCCATGATCTAACAGCCACTTCTCCTGAAGATGTGAGATGGTGGTATCGTCATACTTTAGAAGCGCCGTTTCTGCTTGTTCGCTTTTCTTTCTGAAAAGAATATCTGCTTCCCGCACAACAGAATCTATAAAAAGAGCTTGTGGAGAAAATCCGAGCAACCTAAGCCCTCTAAGTGTAGTCAAGCGTGAGAGGGCTACATACCCCTGCCCTGATGCGAATGCTCTCGATAAATCTATCTCCGCAGTATCAAGAGTCATACCTTGAGACTTGTGCACCGTGATAGCCCACGCGAGCTTGATAGGGAGTTGTGTTATTTCTGCTTTTACTTTTCCATCTTCTTCTATTTTCCAAGAATCCGCCTTTATGGTAACTCTTTTTCCAGAAGAAAGCTCAACTACCGGGGAGTGCTCCTTGTCGAAATCCACCACCTTCCCCATCGACCCGTTCACATACGCTCTATCTTGACTGTTTTTTATACAAATCACTTTTGCTCCGACTTTAAGCTCGAGCACTTCATCTGCGAGACAATTATTTTTCAAACTCTGCACGAACTGTGCTTTACCTTTCGTTATCATGTCATAACGATAGACTTCGCCTTCTATCTTTGCGAACTCTTGCCTGTTGATGTCGTCAACGTTTTCATTATGGGTAAAAAGTTTTATGTGAGTAGATGAGCTATCAGTGGTTCTCTCCTTCAAAAGTTCATAGTGTTCATCATCAATCTCCCCTCTACGAACAGCACTGAGAAGAGAAAGAAGCGCATCATCGTTCTGGCGATACTGTTCTGTGAGATAGCAGATAACGGGCTTCGCCTCCTTCCATGCAGTAGACTGAAATGCATAGAGTGAGGAACCTTCTCGCATCTCATATTCTTTGGTAACGGGAGGTAGCTGGAAAAAGTCTCCACAAAAGACCACCTGCATTCCACCGAAAGGAAGCTCATTCCTACGCATATGCCGTGCTGTACGATCAAGAGTGTCAATGAGAGACGCATGAAGCATCGACACCTCGTCAATGATAAGCACTTCTGTGCTATTCCAGCGTTTATAGAGTTGAGCTTTTTCTTCTAACGCTTCAAGCTCATATGCAGTGAGCGACTGCCTCACACCGATACCACTCCATGAATGAATGGTCATGCCTCCAACATGGGTGGACGCAATACCGGTAGACGCGGTAATAGCATGACTCACCCCATGGCGCTTAAGGTATTGAATATATTCTCTTAACACATAACTCTTACCTGCTCCCGCTGCACCGGTGAGAAAGGTTGTGTGGCCGAGTTTTAAAATTGTAAGGGCGGTTTTTTGGGTCATTTCGAGAATCGACAAGCACTTCAGGAGTTAGCAAGAGAGATGCTTTTACACTTTCAAATATTTACGCACAGCAAGGAGAGATGAGATGGTTGTAAGAATAGCACCAAATATGAGAAGCGTGAACGCGAGCGCTCCGATGTGTGCCATATAGAACGCGTGAATATTCATCCCCTCGAAAAAGAACACTGTCTTCTTGGTCACCCAAATAGTCGCTGGATAAAACATCACAAGAGTGATAACCGTAGCCACCACAGAATAGAGCACTGACTCAACCACAAATGGCCCTCTAATGAACATATTAGATGCTCCTACGAGTTTCATCACCGCTATTTCATCTCTGTACACGAAGATAGCAAGGCGTATTGTGTTGTACACAATCATACAACTCATAAGCACGAAGAGTACCGAAAGCCAGAACCCGACAGTGTTAGTCCATCCGATGATGTTGTTGAGCTTGTCGATGCTGTCTTTTATTTGAAAATAGTTAATCTTGTCTACAGCAGTCTTGTTGTCACCGAGGAGTCCTGAGGAATCATCGAGCTGACTCGCGATAGCCTCATACCTCGAGGTGTCTTTCGCTACCACAGAAAGTGACGCACCGAATGGGTTGGTGCCCAACTCCTCCAGCGCCTGAAGAGTAAGCTGGTCC
This sequence comes from uncultured Candidatus Saccharibacteria bacterium, assembly GCA_964500955.1. Lineage (GTDB taxonomy): Bacteria > Patescibacteriota > Minisyncoccia > Phycocordibacterales > UBA5272 > UBA11704. Next base: position 2,613 of record CAZCQX010000038.1, read on the forward strand.
CCTTCGTGTTTCTTCTTAAAATCAAGCAGTGCCTGATCCCGCGAAGTGTACTCCACAGACTGCACATCAGTGAGGCCTAGCAGTTTCGCCTTCACTTCCTTAATCTGATCTTCTGTTGCGTCAGCCTTGAAATAGACACGAACATCTACCTTCTGTCTCACCTGAGTAAGTGTGTAGTCGAAGATAGAGCGGAAGAGATAAAACGAGGTGATGATGGAGAGCGTAATCGTCAAAATAAAAATTGACGAAAGAGACACAGTTCTGTTGCGATAAAAACCACGCAGTCCAGCTAACCCTATTCTTTTCCAAAGTACTGTTCTCATAAATAAAATAAATTACATTGTAAATCTTCCTGACTTCTGATCACGAACGACCTTGCCGTGCTCCATCGTAATCACGCGACGACCAAGGTTGTCCACGATGCCTTTATTGTGAGTAGTGAGAATGACCGTAGTACCGAGATCGTTAATCTTTTTAAGAATCTGCACAATATCGTACGTATTGAGTGGATCTAGGTTTCCTGTTGGTTCATCTGCGATGATAATCTCTGGGCGGTTCACAATCGCGCGCGCGATAGCAACACGTTGCTGTTCTCCACCTGAAAGTTGATGAGGGAAGTGGTGCATCTTGGTTTTAAGATCTACAAGATCAAGCACGTGAGGCACATCAGAAGCAATCTCATCGTCATGACGACCGGCAGCCTCCATTGCGAAGGCAACGTTCTCGTATGCTGTCTTGTTAGGAATCAGGCGGAAGTCTTGGAACACAACCCCTATCTTTCGACGATAGTGCATGATGTCCTTACCTCTTAGTTTATGTATGTTATCAGAGTTAAAAGACACCACCCCTTCAGTAGGAGATTCTTCTGCGAGCAACATCTTAATGAGGGTGGTCTTCCCCGCCCCAGAGTGACCTACAATAGACACAAGTTCACCTTTGTTAATAGTAAGAGAAATGGTATCGAGCACACGAGAGCCGTTTTCGTATTCTTTGGAAACGCGATCAAAGTAAAGCATGTATAGAGTATAGCAAATAGAAAAAGGAAACGTGAGTAACCTGTATGTGGAAAGCTTTCGAGATAACTTTTTCTTAGGAAAGAAGCTTCTCTGCTTCGATAAAAGCGTCTATTTCTCCTTTTTCAAGGACAGCCTCCACATTACTTGTCTCATATTCCGTCCTGTGATCCTTCACCATCTTGTACGGATGAAGCACATAGGAACGTATCTGGTTACCCCATTCTATCTCGGTAGTTTTGCTCACTTGCCGTCCTTCTATCTCGGCCTTCCTTTTTTCTTCTTCCAAAGCAAAAAGTTTTGATTGCAAAATTTCTATTGCTTTCTGCTTGTTCTGCTCCTGTTGACGCTCGGTCGCAACATGTACTGCGATGTTGGTAGGAATATGCACCACACGCACCGCAGTCTCACGCTTGTTCACATTCTGACCTCCTGGACCACTTGCCTTCGAAGTCTCGATACGTAGCTCATCGGGAGAAAGGGTTTTTCTTTCTGTTTCTGGAATAACAGGCAACACTTCAACGAGAGCGAAAGAAGTGTGTCGTTTCGCTTGTGCGTTAAAAGGAGAAATACGCACCAGACGATGTACACCAGACTCATGCTTCAAAGTTCCGTAGACATGCTTCCCACTTACTTCAAGAGTAAGATTACGGTATCCGCCATGATCATTTCTGTTGTCATGAAGGAATGAGTACGAATACCCTTTTCTATCAAAATACTTCATATACATTTCCAAAAGCATGCGAGCGAAGTCTTCACTGTCATCTCCTCCTGCTCCTGCTAAGATGCTTACGATAGCATCACCTTTATCAAGAGTGGTAACTCCTTCTTTTTTGTCTTTCAGTTCTTTGATTTTTTTGATCACCTCTTGGGCTTTTTCTTTATCATTCCAAAAGGTAGGCTCGTACATCCTAGCTTCAAGATCTGCTATTTCTTTGTCTACGTTTTCTTCCATTGTTGGTAAGTATATCAAACTTGCAACAAGTATGGCACGGTCTCATGATATTCGTACATGTTTATAAAAATACCCCCATTGATTACTCGAAATATTCTTTTCCACGTAACGCATCAGGAAGAAAACTTTCTTTAGAATACATATCGTACCCCTCCCCGTACCCAGCCTCTTTCATGAGCTTGGTTTCCGCATTACGAAGCTTAAGAGGAATAGGGAGGTTGCCAAACTGTTGCGCGTCGGCGAGCGCCTGTTTGTAGGCGTTGTATGCGCTTCTATTTTTAGGAGCGTCACAGAGATACGCTACACCGTGCGCCAAGTTGATACCACACTCAGGAAGGCCTATAGTCTCGACCGCCTTGAACACTTCATTAGCGATAATGAGTGCCCCTTTATCTGCCGTACCAATATCTTCGGAAGCGAATATCACCATACGACGCGCAATGAATTTCGGATCTTCCCCGCTTTCTATCATACGTGCAAGATAGTAGATAGCAGCGTTCTTCTGAGACGCGCGCATGCTTTTAATGAATGCACTAATGGTTGTATAATGTTCCTCCCCTTTCTTGTCATAACGAAGGTGCTTCGACTGGAGTGATTCTGTAAGCGTCTCTCTGGTAACATTTCCATACAACTTCTTAGTTGCCTCTACGAGCCCGAGCGCTTGACGAGCATCTCCTCCAGAGAGAGCGTAGAGCATCTCCTTGGTATCAGTATCGAGCGCAATCCCCGACCTCTTCAAGATGGCATAGATATCTTCTTCTGTAAGCTCGTGCAAAACAAACACTCTACATCTCGACAAAAGTGCGTGTATCACTTCGAAACTTGGATTCTCGGTAGTTGCACCGATAAGTACCAACTTCCCTGACTCCACATACGGTAACAGGAAGTCTTGTTGTGCTTTATTGAAACGGTGTATCTCGTCTAAGAAAAGAACCTTCGGACCAAACAATTCTCCACCTGTATCTACAATAGAACGTATATCATCCTTACCACAAGACACCGCAGAAAGCTCGTGATAGTCAGCGTTAATGGCACGAGCATACATGCGAGCGAGTGTTGTCTTACCACACCCAGGAGGACCCCACAGAATAAAAGAGAAGACGTGCTTCTTTTCTATGGCGACACGGAGTGGTTTATCCTTACCTACCAGATGTTGCTGTCCGACGTACTCATCAAGCGTGGTTGGTCTAAGAGAAGAGGCGAGT